>JANJUO010000648.1 GCA_024710535.1 bacterium | reverse complement strand
GCAGCCGCGTCATGGAAGGCGCCCAGCGCCACCTGCGCGCCGCCTCCTCCATCGTCAACGACGGCGTCGAACTGCCCGCCCACCTCGCCGAACACGCCCGCGCCCTGCAGGCCTTCAGCCGCATGATCCCCGAGATGTTTCCCCCCGGCAGCCACGGTGCCGGCAGCGATGCCAAAGCGGAGATCTGGCAACGCTGGGAGGAATTCACCGCCCTGGCGCAGCGGCTGGGGAACAACGCGGCCGTGCTGGCAGAGACGGCGATGGATGGCAAACGCCGCAAGCAGGCCTATACCGACGTGCTGGAAACCTGCCGCACCTGTCATCGGGAATTTCGCAAGCAGTGACGCAACGCCAGCCGTCGGCATGAGGAAGGTGGCAAGGCACAATCGGCGATCCCGAACTCAGCGCCTGCAGGTGTAACGAATTACCGCAATATATCAATCCGTGTCCATGACGACGCCAGTCGATAAGGTGTTGTAACAAAGGCGGAATCCGGTGCGCAGTGCGCACGGGCATATTGTGTTATCGCGCAGGGCAGAGGGTGTATTTCGTTATCGCGCCAAACCGCGGTATATTCACCCAACCCGCGTTCGCCCGGATGGAACCAACCACCTGTTCACAAAGGTGATTTTATGAAATGGAGCAATTCTCTCAGGCAGTTATCCGCCAATACGTCGTTTAATCATTGTTAGCGAAAATAGACTGATGGATACGATCAAGTGTTCTATGCCGGTAATTATCGAAACTGGCTTTGACGAGTGGCCTTATGCAGTCAGGGGAACTTTTTTCGTTGCGGAAGTCCTGTCCGATCTATACGTTGTGACAGCGCGGCATGTAGTCGAAGGAAACGATGAGAACACAGTGTTCTTTCGGTACCGCGCAGGATCTAGATCCAGCTTGCCATTGAATCAAGTTATAAAGAACAAAGCGTACCAAGACAGCAGTAGCCCTGAGTATACCGACGTCATCTTATACCGTGTGGCGAAGGAAGAGCTAAATGAAGTGGTTCACACGGCCAAGTTGGATGTACAACAAAAGCCATGGGAAACATTGCGGGCTGGCGAACATCTGTTTGTGCGAGGGTATCCGTCTGAATTACAGGACGTGAAGGATTCAGGACTTAAAGAGCAAGGGGTTCTATTCAATGCTTCTTACACTAAGAGAACTCAGCACTCCGGATGCCACGAAATTAAGCTGAATCCGACAGAAACATTTACGCATTATGATGGGTTTAGCGGTTCACCCGTTTATTGCGTAAGAGATAGTGTGCGGTTTTTGGTTGGAATCATGGTTAAAGCTACAGCATTTCAAAATATAGGGCTTTTTGTCGATGGTTCGGTTTTGCTGGCAATGGCCGCAGAGTAGTGCCGCAAAAATCGCTAACAATCGCGTCAACTCGGACGGCCAAAAGCGGCGGCGCTTCGCTCTGCCACTTTTGGTCACCGGTTACGCGAAGCGTTAGGATTTCGCAGCAAGTAGGGAATTCATGAATACGTGCATGACAATTACCTGTGGAACGTGTGAGCTAGATACTGACTGCCGGATCGGATATTCGAATCGGATCATCCAGCCGATCCAGTTTTCATGCCCGCACTGTCATACGCAACTGGAAATCACACTAGACATCTCCGAAGCTCCTCGCTCCAAGTTTAGCTTCAAAGGGTGTGAACCATCGAAGAACCAACCCGATAACCCTTTTTCCGGGAATAATCCCTTTGTCGATCTCCACTTAGATTTTCCGGTCAAATTCGGCAAGTATGTGCCAGGCGCCACCCCGTGGTTTGCTTCGCTCAGACAAGTGGAGGAGGCGACAGGCGGGGACCGAAAGAAAGCTTTTGAAATGTCACAGTTTCATGCCGCCAGATTGCATGTCCTTAACCAACTCTATCCAAGGGCCGAAGACCTGAAACGGATAATCAATCTCTATCATGGAAAGAACAAGCAACTCTTTCAGCGCAGGGCGGCGGAATACTTGGAGGAAGAGCAAGAGAAATCTCTTCTGCCGCAAGATCTGAACGCCACCCTTTACCGGGTTATAGCAAAAGCCTTTTTCCCATTTGTTGTGCATGAACACGGGATGGAAATCTCGGAAGAAATGCCGAGGATGTTGTTCGCGCTCGACAGCGCGGCATTGGGTTCGTTCATTGGTGAGATATTTAGCTCAGGATTCATAGATGCCATTCAAAGAGAGTGCCTACGAATCTACCCAAAAATATTTGACGCCGAGTTGCCATTGCGGCCCGCACTGTTTCTCGATCTTGTCAAGGGAAATGAATCAGAAATGGTCGCTGGGCGTGTCTCTTCAAGCGACTTCTTTAGCTTTAAGGATCTCTACAAAGACATTCTGGAAATTATCGGCAGACAACTCGTGCTGGTCGCCGGGCTCAACAATCTCTTGCATAGAGGAAACGCAAACTCATTTAGAGTAATTGATGGCGGCTCGCTGAGTAGTTTGCGGAAGTTGTCCGAAAAGACGCTTTCCGACAAATTCAAATACCTAGACGATTGTTGGTACAACCTCCCCCAAGACGTTTTTAATCTCGGTCTGCGAAACTCCATTGCTCACAATAACGTTCTGTATGATCAGGCAACGCAGGTCATTACCTATTTCCCAGACGGCGGCCGGCTCGATAAACCCCAGGGGAGAGACCTTGCGTTTCTCGAGTTCATGCGTTTGCTGCTCGTCGCGTTCCGCGAAATGCATAACCTGCATCATGTCATCAAGTCTCTGCTCTATTACAAATTCCTAATCTACGACCAAAATCATGCCAAAGAACAATCCTAACAAGGTGCTCGAAGCGACGAAGGAGTTCGGGGTCAGAGTAAAAACTCTCACCCATCCCCCTTGCTGCACTCCTGGCTCGGGTTCCCAGCAATCTGCCTTAGCCGCTGAGCAAGGCTAAGTCCACCCACTACTCCGGACGCGACAAAGCCAAGGTATCCTGCCCGCCCAGCAACTGCGCATGACGCACGGCCGGCTGCTCCGTCACCGGGCTACCGTCGTGGTAGAACAGCACCAGCTCCAGCGGCCCGCCGGGCAAGGCCTTCACCGCCACCTGATCGGGGCTGATGGTGGCGCGGCCGAGGGTTTTGGCGTGATAAGTGGGGTCAGATGACAGATAAGTGGGGTCAGATGAAACTTTATTCTTGATTCCCTCATCACAACAGATAACATGCCTTTCTATAGTGGCTACAGGGAACGAGCCATGGCACGTTTGCAGCGAATCTCCCCCTTGGGGATACCTCAGCACATTATCCA
>JANJUO010000640.1 GCA_024710535.1 bacterium | reverse complement strand
TCTTGAATTTATTGCACCGTTATTTCTTTGGAAGTGTTTTGCCAATTTTGCAGTTGTTACTCCTTTGAAATACATTGTAGTAAGTTCTTCATCAAGTTCTTCAGTCCAAGGACGATATGCATTTTTGTATTCTTTTCGTATTTCATCATAAGTATTTTGGTTTTCAATGGCAATATCATGAAAAGAATAGTCATTTTTACTTTCATGAATGATTTTTCTTCTTGATCTTCTTTTTGGTTTTTCAAATTTTAAAGTTGATTCCTTAGATTCAATTGAATTATTTTCTTGTGCAATTATTCTTATTTGTGGTGAGTCTGGAAAATCTTTTGGAATTATTGATTTTGTTAAGTTAATGATATATTTTGCTCTTGTTGCCGCAACATAAAGAATATTGATTTCTTCAAGTGCTTTTGCTAATCCAATTTTGTCATTTTTGTCAAGTTTTAAATTTTGCAAAGTAAATTCATTGATAAAATCATTTGCAAGAAAAATTTCATCATATTCCATTCCTTTACACCGGTGAACGGTTGAAAAGATTAATTCTGCATTTTCCTTTTCATCATTTTCAACTTGCATATTTTTGATTTTACTCAATAAATTAGGTAGTTCATTTCCATATTTTCTTACAATATCAAACATTACGGATATTTCCACATCGTTTGTTTTATCAATATAATCTCTCAACGAATCAAAATCTTTCATTTTTTTGATTAACCCATCTCTTATTTGACCATGTTTATTGTTCTTTAAATTCAGCACATCATAGATAGAACCACCTTCGGTAGCATAAATATATGAATTAAAATTCCCTTCAAAATATACTTTTTTTGCTTCTTTTTTATCAATTAACATTTCGATTGCTTTTAGCAAAAGCATCAAATTCGTTCTTGCAAGAACTGCTCGTGTTTTGATTTTATTCTTTACTTCTCCTTTACCAAATATTTCCACCTCTTGATAATCGTCAATGATACTTTTTAATTGAAGAATATTCATAGCAAGATCAGCAATATCTTGTGAAAAGCGAAAACTGTTTGAAAGATAATGTGTTTCGTATTCAACTTGTTCAAGCGAATTAACTGCAAATCGCCAACCATAAATTTGTTGATGAGTATCGCCAACGATTACTTTTGTGGCATCTTGGTTAAGAAATACATCAAGCATTGCTCCCGATGCATCTTGACCTTCATCAAAAAGAATGAAATCATAGTTTAATTTTGGTTTTGAAAGTTGAAATTTCTTCAAATAAAAATCATGGATAATTTCAATTTCACCAGTATTCATCTTGCCTAAAAATTGTCTTGTTTGATTCAAAATCAAGCTGTAATTTGCTTTAACAAAATGCTTTGCTTTCTCATCTTCAACAACATCAAGATAGTTTAATTCTCTTACTTTCTCTTTGCTACTGTTGCAGTAATAAGCCACAAATTTATTAATATGGTGACCTAAAACGTATTCTGTAAGTTGGTCATCACTTGCTTTAAGTCCAAGTATCTCAGCAATTTCATAAGATTTATAGCCATTTGCTTTGATTTTATAAGCGTTTTGATTAACAATGTGACGATATGCCAATGAATGTGCAGTTTCTACCTGAACATTGTTTAATCCTAATTTTGAAAACTTTTGAATTGCTTCTAATTTAACTGATTTATTAAATGCAAGATATAGAATTTTGCTATTCGATTGTCTCTTTTTTGCATATTCGATAATTGTGGTAGTTTTTCCAGAACCTGCTACAGCATTGATTTTTATGTTTCCGGTAGAATTAATAATTTTCTGCTGTTCTTGAGTAAATTCCATTTTAAAATCACAACTTATAATTCAAAAAATAATATAATAACACGATAGATTCCAACAATTCTTTTAATCACAAAAATAAAAAACCTCTGAAATTTTCAGAGGTTTTTTTATAGCATTTATTTTACAATTATTTGCGATTAGTTCAAACTTGGATCAACTCCATGACCTGCTTTCAAAATTGAAATATGCTCTTGAATTTTTTCGTACATCAATCCTTCTACTTCCTCATGATAAGTACCTGTTAGCATCAGGTTTAATTGTGGACAATAGGAAGCGTATTCAAATTCGCCGCGTTTGCGAATCAATACTTCATAATCATCAGGATTTTGGCTGTTGGATAATTGAAATGACATCATTTCCCTCAAAATTATTAATTTATTTTTTAAAAAAAGTTAAAGACTGTTTTAAGTTAAAATAATTTTTAGGATATTTGAATTTTAATTAAAAACACAAAAATAATTTTCTTTTTAAATGAAACAAACTCGATGATAAACAAATTAAAAACCACGAAAATTGATGTTATTGCAAGAAAAACGGCAAGAAAGCTCTATTATTTCTTGATAGATTTTTTCTCTGAAGTACTTGATAGAAAATATGAAACTTATTTGATTGGGAAATCGAAATTAATTGCTCATAATTTGAAAAATGAAGAGCAGTTTTTGGATGCTAATAAAATAATTAATTTTGCTGAAAATATTATTGATCATATTTTTTCTTTTCTTGGAATTAACTTAGCTATTGTAAATCTTAAGAATAAAGATATTATTGTAAATAATTCGAATATTTACAAATCTCAAATAATTAATTCGCTAATTGATAATAATTATAGAAAAATAAATTGGCATATTGATTTTAAT
>JANJUO010000630.1 GCA_024710535.1 bacterium | reverse complement strand
CACAATCAGTAACCTTGGTTGGAACAGGAAATGAAACAGGTAACAACGGAACAAGTGCAGTTAAGGTAACAATGGTGGTTGGTCCGAATGCTATAACCTCAACTACAATCAATAATTAATTTTATATTAATTTTTATTAATAAAATAAATATATTATATTTATACAAATTTCTGCTTTCGTCACGTTTCCAATAATATATACGAAATAAAATTATATTATTTTATTAATTTTATTATTTAAAAATCACTCAGCCAAATTTAAAAAATTTTCGCTTTCTTAATAACTACCCAGTCAAATATTTTTATTTTCAAGAGCAAATAAATTCTATTAAATTACAATTATGCGATACTTTCTTATTATTATCTCGTAGAGATTGTATTATGGTAACAAATCAAATCTTGAAATAACTCCTTATCTCGTAAAGATTATATTCTAAAATAATTTATCACTACGTGATAGAAATATCTCTTTATTGTTCATGCTACCAAAATTTAATCGCTTCTTCAAATTTTTCATCGTTTATAATCAATAAAATTCTTTGAAATTTCCGTTAGGCAATAAAGGTTTGTAACCCCACCTAAATCCTTTCCAATGGGAGGACTTTTCGCATTTCTGTCTTTTTGCCTCACTTTTGGGAGATTAGGAGGGGTTTCTTTGTTTAATAATGCAATCCATATTGGATTGATAGACTTACGGAGAAATTCTATGTTACAAAGAGCTAATCCCGAAGGGATTTTTAATGAATTTTAATATTAATAAAAATAAGCATCTTGATAAAATGAATCGCTCTTGCTTTGAAATATCAAAGAAATCAAAAAAATAATAACGGCTTATTAGTTAAATATTTATATTATCTCAAAAAAAATTTTCAAAGATAAATAAATTTTATGTTTGGAATGCACAGCCATTATCTTAAACGATTTTTTTTCAAATTAATAAATATCTTATTCATTCTTAATTTTATTTCTATAATTTTGTATTTTTAAGATTGTGAAGAATTGAAAGAGAATTTTATGGTTTATCCAAGAAAGACGAAAATAGTTTGCACCATTGGTCCGGTATCTGATAGCGTTGAAGTGTTAAGAAATTTTATTGAAAAAGGGATGGATGTTGCAAGATTGAATTTCTCGCACGGAATTTATGAACAGCATAAAAAAACTGTCGAAAATATTAGACAAGCCAGCAAAGAGGCAGGTAGAGAAATTGGCATTCTGCAAGACCTCCAAGGTCCAAAAATCCGAACAGAGAAAGTGGAAAACGGTGCAGTTGAACTCATTGAAGGGCAAGAATTTACAATAACAACCCAAAAAATAGAGTTTGGCAATAGTCGTATTGTGAGCACTTCTTATGAAAATTTGGTAACTGATTTGAAGCCCAATGATATTATTTTGATTGATGACGGCTATCTGATTTTGAAGGTCTGCAATGTTAAAAATCAAGATGTTAATTGCAAGGTGATAAAGGGCGGTATCTTGAAGGATAGAAAGGGAATTATTGCACCAAATGTTGTATTTTCGGCTCCTGCTCTGAGCGACAAAGATATTGAAGATTTGAAATTCGGACTATCTTTAGGAGTTGATTTGGTAGCTCTATCTTTTGTAAGTAGTGGTAGGGATATTGTTGAATTACGAACCACAATGAAAATATTTGGCAGACAGGTGCCGATTATCGCAAAAATTGAACGTCCCGAAGCAATCAGAAATATCGATGATATCATTCAAGAGGCAGATGCAATCATGATTGCTCGTAGGGATTTAGGGCTCGAATTTCCTGTTGAAGATGTGCCATTGTTGCAAAAAGACCTGATAAAAAGGTGCAATAATAAAGGTATTCCTGTGATTACTGCCACTCAAATGCTCGAATCGATGATTAGCAATCCACGTCCAACAAGAGCGGAGGCATCTGATGTTGCAAATGCTGTATATGATGGAAGCGATGCGTTGATGTTGAGCGGAGAAACGAGTGTTGGTAGATATCCAATTGATGCGATTGAAAATATGATAAATATCATCAAAAAAGTTGAAAACAATATATACAACAATACTTATGGCGACCGACTTTACAACAATCTCGAAAGTACAATTATTGATGCAATTGCTCATGCCTCAACCGTAATTGCTGAACAAATCGACGCTTCTGCCGTTGCAATTTTGAGTTCAACAAATATCGCTCTTAAAAAAGTGGCGAAGTATCGTCCAAGAATTCCAATATTTGGAGTAACAAATAACATCGAATTGCTAAGAAGAATGAATCTGATTTGGGGAGTTACTCCAATGCTGATCCAAGAAGAAAATTCATTTCAAAATGTGTTTAACTATCTGTCGAATAATAAGCATATAATTGATTTTGTTAAAGAAGGAGATAGTATTGTTTTTGTTTCAGGACTTAATAATCCGATAAATGACAATATGATCAAAGTGTATAAATTCTAAGTTTGAGTAAGGAATAGTAATATTTCAATAATAATTAAAATGGTGCTCAAACAAAAAGTTGGAAAAACAAATATTCTTCAAGTAAAATTGTTGAAAAATAATTAAATATTTTTTTGTATATTATATAAAAAGTTCGTAATTTTGTGTTTTATATTAAATCAAGAACATTGAAAAAAGGAAAAATAAAATGGCTAGAAGATGTGAATTAACAGGTGTGGGACCGGCTACCGGTAATAACGTTTCACATGCAAACAATAAAACACGCAGACGTTTTTTGCCTAATCTTCAAAAGAAGAGAATTTGGCTTCCGGAAGAAAAACGTTTTATTACATTGAAAATTACTGCACGTGCTTTAAGAACCTTAGATAAAAAAGGTCTGAAAGCAATGTTGAAAGAAAATGTATAAAAAAAGCAAACTATAATAAAAAAACCCGTATTTTTACGGGTTTTTTTATTTTTATCAAGATATTTCTTTTAAAATTGCTCCAAAAATGTTAATTTAGTTCGTTTTTTGAATAATAATATATAATATTGTATAAATTATCTTATTATATTATTTTAATTGCTATAATTTATTTAGCAAATGTAAATGCGGCTGATTTTGTTACAGATAATGGAGATGAAAAAATTATCGACAATAATATTGGCTCTATTAAACGTGGATTTCATTCATGGCAGCATTATCTCAAACTACCTTCCCAAAGCAAGTCAAATACAATTTACTTAAATTCTGCATTCGGCAATCTTGGTTTAAAAAGAACGGAATTTGACTTCACAGATTATTCCTTTCAGTTCAAATTTGAACTTTATTACAATAGTGGTTCGGAATATTCTTCATATTTATCTTATGGCTGGAAACATAATTTTGATATTCGATTTGTTAAAAATAACTTGAATAGAAATATTATCATCATACTTCCCGATGACAAAAATTTACTTTTTGAATATATAAAAGAATCCGATACTTACAAATCGAGTTATGGGAATAATGATAGTTTGTTCAAAATCGGTAATAATTCCTTTAAATATGTCAACTATAATGATGATTATTTCAATAACGGCAATTACTCCGAATATTATTTTGAGGGAATTAATCACAATTACATAAGCAAAATTGTAGATTTAAACAAAAATTCAATTCTGTTTGAATATGATAATAAAAAAAATCTAACAAAAGTAATTTATCCATCTTCAAGAGTAATTAATTTCAATTATTCATCAGGCAAACTTTTTTCAATTGATTATGAGGGTATGAAAACTATCAATTTTAATTATAATATTGATGGATTTGTTTCAAACATTGCTTCCAATAATAATAAAGTCGAATTTTTTTATTTGAATAATTGCAAAAAATTATCAAAAATAATTGAAAACTCATATCTTAAAACAAGTATTATTTATGACGAAAAAATACGTACTAATGAATATATACTTGGCGATTCATCATATATAATCACTATGAATTACAATAATTTAGCAACAAGAGTTAACACAAGCAATCAAGTACTTCTCGACATAAAATATGATAAAGATTATAAATATTTGCAAATTAATGATTTTCTAAATAATCCTGAATATATCAAATGGAATAACAATTATCAAATAATTGAACAAACAGATAGAAATGGAAATTTAAAAAAAATTCAATATAACAATTTGGGAAAAATTCAGTCTGTAGTTGATCCTGAAAGTAATAATATTGTTTATGATTACGAGCATAAATCAAAGCAAATCAAACAGATAAGCGAAAATCAAATAAGTAAATTACAAATTGAATATGATGATTTTGGAAATATTGCATCGTTTAAAAATTTTCATAACGAAATTGATTTTCTTTATGATATCAATGGATTATTAACCGAAATAAGTGATGAATCACGCAATTTGAAGTTTAGATACGATTTGAATGGCAATATAAGTAGTGCAGTATTCTCCACTACATCAAATTATTTTTTTGATTACGACAGATACTCAAATATAATAGCGTTCCTTGATGCAAATAATAATAAGTATCAATTTGTTTATAATTATAATAATAATTTACAACTTATAAGTTTTCCTGATAATTCATCTAAGAAATTCGTTTATAATGAAATTGGCTTAATTAGTACAATTTCAATGCCTGATAATTCAGATAGCAGATTCAAATATGATGATTTGTGCAGAATTTCAACATTTACAAATCCATTAAATTTTCAATTTAATTTTGATTATGGAAGAAATCAATCGATAAAGGCAATTACTCCAAGCTCAGATTCGATAGTTTTCGAATACTATCCGGGGAATGTTTTGAAATTCATAAATTATTCAAATCAAAGAGATTACATACTACAATATGATAAGAATTATAATTTGAAATCCATAAAAGATTTCGATAATAGCAAATTAGAATTTGAATATGATAAACTCAACCGAATTTCAACTATTGCCGATGTAAACAATAGAAATATTAAATTTCAATATTTTTATCCGAAATTGATCAAAAGCATAACAAAGCCAAATAATGATATAATTAATTTCTCTTATAAAAATGAAAAAATTACTAATATTTCTCAATCTTTGAATTTCGAGTTTGAGTTTGATTATGATGATAAAGGATATTTAAGCAAAATTAGCGACCCTAACGGCAATCAATATAATTATTTTTGGAGTAATTTTGGTCTATTGTTGTGGTATCAAAAACCAGATAATTCAAGCAAATATTTTGAATATGATGCAAATGGTAATAAAATCAAAGAATTAGATAATAGCAATTCATTCCTTTACAAATATAATACTCGCAATATTTTACTTGAAAAAAGTGATGACC
>JANJUO010000625.1 GCA_024710535.1 bacterium | reverse complement strand
TGGATGGTGGCATGACCAAGAAACTGCTCCAAACAATCTCTTTTCTAAGCACATTTTATTGCCTATTAACAAAAATATGATAAAGAATGATGTTGAATTCATAGTTCGTTCTATTTTGCAAGAAATGTAATTATGTAAATTTTATTTATACCAAATTTTGAATATTTGATTAAGATATTAACACAAAAAAAAATTGTTTTGGGGATTTTTCTTACTAATGATTTATATGTTTATTACCGATAAAAAATATTTGTTGTATAATTAATTAAGTATTTTTTTTGCAACAAATATTTATTAAATTTAAGAAGTGAAAAGGTGTATATTTTAAAAAAGTTTTTCACTAAAAAATTACGATAGAAAAATCAAGGGTTTGAACTATGGGTTTAACAATAACACACTTTCAGCAAGGAATTGCACAAATCTTCAAAATCGGTATTGAAGTATTGCATAATACTCGTGAATTAAAGGGCATTAGCGCAGAATTAAAACTGCTTGCCATCAATGGTATCGTTCATGCCGCAAAAATTGGGAATAATGAAGGGAGATCTTTGATTACCCTATCCGGTTTCTTATCTGAGTTGCCCGTACAAATTGCTCCTGATTTGGAAGAATTGGAAGTGCGACCCGGTAATTTGGCAGATAATATTACTGCAACTTCAATGGCTGTTAGGCGATTGATGCAATTTTCTGTTGCACTCGAAAAAATGCTAAATTTAACATTCAAAGAAATGAACAGCAGTTTTTCAAGTAGCAATTTCGATTTGCTGAACGTTAGAGTGCTCGAGAAACTTCATCAAAGCCCTGCTTTATATAAAGCATCTCCAGACCAAATTATAAACATAAAAAAATTAGCCGAAAGGAATGTTTATTTGCTCAATATTATTAATAAAAATTTTAGTGATATTCAAAGTTTGATAAATAATATTAGAGTGAAAATCGATAGAGCAAGAAGAAATGGCTTAATTGCTGACTATATGGGGTCGAATATTATGATTGAATCATCATATTTGCAGGGCGACAAGAAAAATTTCAATTCTTTGGTTAGCAATATCAAAGAATTGGTTGGCAGGCTGGATAAAAGGTTGTTTCTAATTTCAGAAAAATTAAGTGTCAGTTTGAATTTACTAACAAAGATAATGATTAAATAAGGAGTTAATAAATGAAAAGTCAAATTCTTTTTGAGGAAGGACCTCATAAGTGGTTGGTAATTGGCAGAGATGACGATAAAAAAAAGGAAGTTATCGATACCAATGAATATGTAATTATTCACAATAACGAAGCAATTCTGCTAGATCCGGGTGGAATTGAAATTTTCCCACAAGTTTTAACTGAATTGACAAGACATATCTCAACTGAGAATATTAAAGCTGTTTTTGCAAGCCATCAAGATCCGGATATTGCTTCATCTCTTGCTCTTTGGGCAGATTTGTCAACAGATTTGAAGGTATATTGTTCATGGATTTGGCAGGGATTTTTGGCTCATTTTGGTATGGGAACAGATTTCAAATTAACTGGAATTCCCGATGATGGTATGGCTGTAAATATTGGCTCCACCAAAGCAAAAGTGTATTTTGTTCCAGCTCATTACTGCCATTCATCCGGTAACTTTTCTGTGTATGATCCAATTGCCGATATTCTTTTTTCCGGTGATATTGGTGCGGCATTATTACCTCCGGGCGAGCATGATATGTTTGTATCAGATTTTAGTAGTCACATTAAATATATGGAAGCATTCCACTTACGTTGGATGCCTTCTTCAAGAGCATTGAGAGAATGGGTAAACCGCGCACGTGCTATTAATCCAAAAATGATTTGTCCACAGCACGGTTCGATTTTTGCCGGTGAAAATGTGAATAAATTCTTGAATTGGCTTGAGCATTTGGATGTTGGAAGATGGAACAAAGGTCAAGAAGATGTTGATATTTATCATACTACTTGGATGGGCTGGAGATTCGATAAATCTTTGGCAAAAAATCAGATTTAATTTCAAATTCAAATATTTCAAATAATATTTTATTTTAAAAAACTGAAAAACCCCACATAGATTTGTGGGGTTTTTTGATTCTATTGTAATTCTTACAATTGGCTTTTCAATTTTTCAATTTCATCTCTTAGTTCTGCTGCTCTTTCGAAATCGAGTTCTTTTGCGGCATTTCTCATTTCTAAAAATAATTGATTAATAAGATCTTCTTTCTGCTCCTTCGACATAAAATTAAATAATGGATCAAATTTTGGTGCAGGTTTATTATCCATGTATTCCTGCTTACGTTTTGTTTGATGAGCACTAACATCTGCAATCGAAGTAGAACTCAAAATTTCTTCAATTGATTTATATACAGTTACCGGATTGATATTATGTTCGATATTATATGCCATCTGCAACTCGCGTCTGCGTTTGGTTTCATCAATTACTAATTTCATGGAATTTGTAATTCTATCAGCATAAAAAATCACATGACCTTCCACATTTCTTGCAGTTCTTCCAGCCACTTGAAGTAGTGAGCGTTCCGAACGGAGAAATCCTTCTTTGTCTGCATCAAGTACTGCAACAAGTGAAACTTCTGGCAAATCCAGCCCTTCACGAAGCAAATTCACCCCAACAAGCACATCCGAATGACCTAATCTTAAATTTCTAATAATTTCCACTCTCTGCAAAGAATCGATATCTGCGTGAATATAATCAACTTCAATTTTTAAATTTTTCAAATATTCTGCCAAATCTTCTGCCATTCGCTTAGTTAATGTTGTAACCAAGACTCTCTCTTTTTTTACAATTCTCTTTCTGATTTCATTCAATAAATCATCAATTTGAGTTTTGATTGGACGCACAGAAATTTCTGGATCGAGCAATCCAGTTGGGCGAATCACTTGCTCAACAACAACTCCTTCGCATTTGTCAAGTTCATAAGGTCCGGGGGTGGCACTCACATAAACGATTTGATTTGTAATCGATTCAAATTCATCAAATCTTAAAGGACGATTTTCCAGAGCCGAAGGCAAACGAAATCCATGCTCCACCAAACTCATTTTTCTGGATCGGTCACCATTATACATTCCTCGAACTTGTGGCACAGAAACGTGGCTCTCATCAATCAAAAGCAAATAATCTTCTGGAAAAAAATCAAAGATACAATGTGGACGATCACCTTTTTGCCTATTTGTTAAGTGCATAGAATAATTCTCAATTCCGGAGCAATAACCTACTTCTTTCATCATTTCCAAATCAAATATTGTTCGTTGCTCAAGACGCATTGCTTCAACCATTTTTCCGGCTCCATTAAGCTCTTTCAATCTATGATACAATTCATCTTTGATTGCAACCATTGCTTTTTTTAATTGATCTTCGTTAGTAACAAAGAGTTTTGCAGGATAAAGCGTTAAATTATCCTCAGAATGCGAAACCCGTCCGGAAAGAGCATCAATAATTGATATTTTCTCGATTTCATCACCAAACATTTCAATTCTAATGCCTGATTTATCTTCATAAGCAGGAATAATATCAATCACATCTCCCCTAACTCTGAATGTACCTCTTTTGAATTCGTAATCATTTCGTGTATAGTGCAATGCAGTTAATCTATAAAGCAATTCTTGTCTTGAAATTATCATTCCTGTATGTATTGGAAAAAGAAATGCAAGAAAATCCTCCTTTCTTCCAATTGAATAAATACAAGAAACTGATGAAACTACAATAACATCGCGTCTGCCTTCCACCAAACTGCTTGTGGCTTTAAGCCGTAATCTATCAATTTCATCATTAATCGCAAAATCTTTCTCTATATAAGTATCACTTTTAACAATATATGCTTCCGGCTGATAATAATCATAATAAGAAATGAAAAATTCTACTGCATTATTGGGGAAAAAACCCTTAAATTCACTATATAATTGTGCCGCAAGAGTCTTATTGTGCGAAATAATCAGCGTTGGTTTTTGGGTTTGGGCAATTACATTCGACATTGTAAAAGTTTTTCCCGAACCGGTAACTCCAAGCAAACACTGATGCTTATCGCCACGATTTATCCCTTCAACCAATTCTTGAATTGCCTTTGGCTGATCTCCACTTGGCTTATAACTCGATACTAATTCAAATCCTGACATTCTATAATCATTCTAATTATTAATTAAACATTGACGATATTGAAAACTCATTCTTTTAAAATTCCAAAGTTTCGCCAAATTCCATCACAATACATTTTTTTCTGAGAGATTCAACTTTTGTTTTGAATTCATAAGGATCTGCCTTGATAATTGGAAATGTATTGTAGTGCATTGGTATTGCAATTTCAGGATGAACAAACTCAACAGCTTTTACTGCATCATCAATTCCCATAGTGAAATTATCACCAATTGGAGCAAACATTAATGAAATTTTGTCGATTTCTCCAATTAATTTCATATCAAGAAAAAGTCCAGTATCGCCACAATGATAAATTGTGTGCCCACCCATTTTCAAAACAATTCCTGCTGGTTCGCCCATATATTTACCATCTGCAGTCGATGATCCATGATGAGCAATTGTGAATTTCAATCTTCCAAATGGAAAATTATAAGCACCACCAATGTGCATTCTATGGGTATTCAAACCCATTTCTGCCAAATGATTTCCAAGTTCATTAACAGTAATCAATAATGATTTATTGGCTTTAGCAATTGAAATAGCATCACCAAGATGATCACCATGAGCATGTGTTAATGCAATAAAATCAGCATTCAACTCTTCAAGAGTATGCTTGGCATTTGAATTGCCGGTTATAAACGGGTCTATCAATACTCGATGAAAACCATCATCAAACATGAAACCCGAATGCGATAAATAAGTAACTTTAAGCATAATTTTTTTCCACCAATTAATCAAACCATCAAATAAAATTTTATAAATTCGTCTAAAATACTTGTAACTAACAAAAATCTAAAATACAGTTTTTTTGTTAATTATTATAATATTGAAAATTTATTTATTAAATATTTTATTTTTCGGAGTTATAAAATGGCTAACGCACTTCATTTAACTGATGCTACTTTTGATGCAGAAGTATTGAAATCAAACATTCCTGTTTTAATTGATTTTTGGGCAACTTGGTGTGGTCCTTGTAGAATGATTGCTCCTTCTATCGAAGAACTTGCAGTTGAATATGCTGGCAAAGCAAAAATTTGCAAATTAGATGTTGATAACAACCAAATGGTTGCTCAAAATTATGGTATTCGCTCTATTCCTACTTTACTTCTTTTCAAAAACGGTGAAGTTGTCGACCAAATCGTTGGTGCAGTTCCTAAAGCACAGATTGAAGCAAGACTCAAAGCCCATATTTAATCTTACTTTTAAGAAAAAAGGAACGTCACAATTAATGGCGTTCCTTTTTTTATTTAACAATGGAGCAAGCACCATTGCTTCCCATTTAAATTCACTATTCAATCGGACAATTAAACATCCATTTTATACCAAATTTGTCGGTAATCATTCCGAATTTTGCTTTCCAAAAAGTATTTTGAAGCTCCATTTCAATTTTTCCGCCTTCTGCCATTTTGTTGAATGCTTGCTCTTGTTCTTGCAAATCAGTAAATCCCAAGTTCAATGTAATTGGACCACACAATCCAGCAGACATTCCTGGCATAGTATCCGAAGCCATAAAATAGATTTCATCACATTTGAAATCTGCGTGCATAATTCTATCTTTTGATTCATCGGAAACAGGCATTGGTGATTCGCCAAATGTTTGCATATAGCCAATTTCGCCACCCAAACATTCTTTATAGAAATTGAGTGCTTCGCGGCAAGTGCCGTCAAAATTCAAATAGACACCTAAACTTTTCATAAACTTTCCAAATTGAAAATAAAAAAATTTATAAACTAATTCAAAATTATTTTATTGTAATAAATTATTATTTAGCAGGTATAGTAAAATAGAATGTGGTGCCAACATTTAGCTCGCTTTCCACCCAAATTTTGCCATTATGCAATTCTACAAATTCCTTGCAAAGTATCAATCCAAGTCCGGTTCCTTCTTCTTTATTAGTGCCAACAGTAGAATTTGATTCTCCGATGCTAAATAATTTATTTATCTGAGTTTCATTCATACCAACACCAGTATCTTTTATTGAAATTTTTGCAGAAAATTTACCGCCTTCATCACTAAATTGTTCGGCATTTATCTCAATTTTTCCATTATTCTTTGTGAATTTAATAGAATTAGAAACGAGATTTCTAACAATAGTAATTATCAAATTTATATCTGCATAAAGAACTAATTCGGGTGAATAATTACTTGAAATACTAATATTTTTTTGTTTGGCGCTTGTTTCCAGAACACTTACAACACTCTCAACC
>JANJUO010000604.1 GCA_024710535.1 bacterium | reverse complement strand
ATTTGTTATGAACTCAAAGCAACGGAAAACACTAAAGAAAATATTTGAGATACCTACTCGATCCGATATAACTTGGAAAGAAATTGAAATATTATTAATTTCATTAGGTGCAGAGTTGTCCGAAGGCAATGGTTCAAGAATCAGAGTTGTATTAAATGGGGTTAGAGCAGTTTTTCACAAACCTCATCCCCAAAAAGAAGTAAATAAAAGTTCAATAAATTCTTTTTGCAGATTTTTAGCTGAAGGAGGTATTAATTATAATGACTTATAAAAATTATTTGGCAAAAGTTGTTTTTGATGATGATGCTAATATTTTTCATGGCGAAGTGATAAATATTAAAGATGTTATTACTTTTGAGGGTACATCTGTTGAAGAGCTTCAAATTGCATTCAAAGAATCAGTCGATGATTATTTAGATTTTTGTCTATCAAGAAATGAAAAGCCAAATTCTCCGTTAAATGGCTTTTTATCACTTAATATTCCTATTGACAATCAAAATTTATTCTTCAATGCTGCAAAGAAAGCCGGAAAAGAATTTGATGAATGGGTAATAGAAGCATTGCAAAAGCAAGCAGTTATTAATCTTTAGTGAATTTAGAAATATTTTACGTTTTTTGCCTTCAATCAATTTCAACAGAATTATTTTTCATCTTTGAAAATTATTGTAAAGATAAAAAAAGCCCCTAATCGGGGCTTTTTTTTAGAATTTATTTTGCTGATTTTGCATCGGGTGCCGGAGCCATTTTTCTTGATTTTAGTTCATTATCAAGGAAAAACAGAGCAGTTGGATTATCGCCAATCATACAAAGTCTATCATAGATTTCGCCTGTGGTGGCTTCTTCTTCAACTTGCTCATCGATAAACCATTTTAGCATTGATGATGTTGCGTGATCACGCTCTGCAATTGCCAAATCTGCAAGTTCATGAATCCAGCTTGTAACTAATTGCTCGTGATGAAAAGCATCTTCGAACACTTTAACAGCGCTAACCCATTCCGAAGGTGGTGCGGCAATTGCTCCCAATACAGGTTTTCCGCCTCTATCAAGCAAATAATCAAACATTTTTAATGCGTGGGTCATTTCTTCTTCTGCCTGAATTCTCATCCAGTTGGCAAAGCCATGAAGATTTTTTGTTGTGTAGAAACCCGCCATCGACAAATAGAGATTCGAAGAATAAATCTCTCTTGCAATCTGAGTATTGATTGCATTTTGAATAACTTCTTTAATCATTTTCTTTCACCTTAAATTAAGTAATTATAAAAAAATATTCACGAAATTTATTGATGATTATTTTACTTGTTGATGAAATTAACAGAAAATTAAAAATTAATACTTAAATTGCTTACGATATTCGGCTGTTCCAAGGAATAATCCAATGCCATCGCCAATAACATTCCATTGCACATTGGTTCCTTCCATTCCAAAAATCGAACTTGATGATTGTCCGTTATTTTTTGTATTATAGTAGCCGTAATATGGTTCATCATAAGCTGTAACAACAAAGTAATAATCATCAAATAATGCTTTTAAGAATTTCTGTTCATTTGAATCAAAATTATAGAAATATCCTAAAACTACTCTGACTTTTCCGTTGGAATTAGTTATATTCCAAGCGCTTAAACTATCAGCTCTCTGAACTATATAGTCGCTTTCGTGAACTATTCCACCCATATAAAATGTTCTATTTGTTGGCTCAACGTAGGTATAGAATGTGTAAATTATGCCTCCAAATTCACTTTCTGTGAAATTTTTATACCAATAAATCGAGTCGAATACCGGCTTGAATGGCACACGAGTTTCGCCAATGACTTTTTTGCCTTTCCATTCTGCTGAAAAATTGTAAACTGTGCCTTCCTGAGGTACAAATTTGGAGTTCATATAATTCTGACCATCAAAAGTAAAGTCATAAACTTCATCTGCAAAGTTAATTTTTACAATTGCATCTTTCACCATAAATTTGCTATCGTCATATTCTTCAAGAGGATGCAAAGTTTTTTCCACCTTAATTTTTCGCTGTGCTTCACCGGCATTTAATATTGCTCGAACCACCAACTGCTCTTTATATGGCAAATCAAAATCTGTTACAGTTTCCTGGCAGGCGGTCAAAAAGCCTATTAAAATCAAAAATGATATTTTATAATAATTCATAATTCACCTAAAATTTAAAGCTCAAACCAAAGGTTGGAATAAATGGAAAAAGTGTTAATTGTTTTAATTTTTTTTGTGAAGTTTGGGAATTATCGTCCCATTCTTCATCGATGTACCAAGCAAATGGATTCTTCCTATTGTAAGCATTATAAATATTTATGCTAAATTGAAACGGTGCATCAAACCACATAAATTTATAAATAAAATTCAAATCCAATTTATGAAAAGCGGGCAATCTTATGCCATTTTTATCTGTGTATTGATATTTATCTTCATACCAACCACCTTCTTCAAGCGGTTCAAATCTGTAAATACCTGTTGGCATTGTGTATGCCTGCCCTGTTCCATAATACCAAGATGCCCCCAATTCCCAATTTTCACCTATTGTATATGCCAATACAACGCTGAAATCGTGAGTTCGGTCATAACGTGGATAGAACATTTTCCCATTATTCAAATCATCAAAATATCTTTTTGTGAATGATAAAGTATAGCCAATCCAGCCGGTTAGATTGCCGATTCTCTTATTGAGAAATAATTCCAATCCATAAGCTTCGCCCCTACCGGCAGCGAACTGCTCTTCGAATGGAATTCCCAAACTAAAAAATGTGGAATCTTTGTATTCAAGTAAATTGCTCATATCTTTATAATATAATTCGGCAGAAAACAAGTACATATTATCATCGAAAATATGCTCTATTCCAAGTACTCCCTGCCATGATTTGCTCGGCTGAATCTTTTCGGTGGAAGGAAACCACAAATCTGTTGGTAATGAAATATCTTTTCTTACAATCAAATGCAGAAATTGATGCGCGAGTGCGGCAGAAGATACCAAAGTTGTATTTTCATCAAGTTTGTATCCTGCAGAAAGTCGCGGCTCAAATTGAAAATAATTTCCCGATTGGAAATAGAATGCTCTACCGCCAAGATTAACATCGAGTTCGTCATTGACTTTCCATTCGTCTTGAATATAGATTGCTCCTTCGAATGAATTTATGTTTTTTTCGTTGAAATAATTATAAATTTCGTCGTCAAATTTAACTCCAATATTCAATTCAGAAAGGAAATTATGCCAAATTGCTTCTGCTCCTATTTTGATTTTATGAACATCATCTGGGAAATATTGAGCTTCTGCCCTTAGCATAATATCTTCGATTCTTGATGTAGTTTGGAAATTTTCTGAAATATTATCATCATTAAAAATATCTGTTCCAAATCTGTAATTGGTATAAATTAAGGAAAAATTCGTAAATAAGTTATTCTCCATAATATGCATCCATCTAAGATTTGCAGTTTTGTTGCCCCAGAAAATATCAAAATTGCCATCGGAATTTTCGGGCTGTTGCAAAACATCTTCGCATAAAAATCCACTAATAAATAATTTATCCGATGGAGAGAGTTCATAATTAAATTTGGCATTAAAATCATAAAAATAATAAACAGGCACTTCATCACTATCATCTCCTGCCATCAGTTTGGTCAGTACATCCAAATACATTCTTCTGCCCGAAATCATAAATGAGCTTTTTTCATCAACAGGACCTTCGATAGTTAATCTTGAACTAATCAAACTAATACCTCCGGAAACAGATAATTTCTCTTTTGTGCCTTCCTTCATTGTCATATCCAAAACACTCGATAATCTGCCGCCATACTCGGCAGGGAAAGCACCTTTTATCAGTTTTATATCTTTGATAGCATCAGAATTGAAGACCGAAAGAAAACCTCCCAAATGGGCTGGATTATACACGATTACTCCGTCAAGCAAATAAAGATTTTGATCAGGAGAGCCACCACGAACATAAAGACCGCTTGATAATTCATTAACTTGTTTGACGCCGGGCATTAATTGCAATGTTCTGAAAATGTCCGATTCGCCACCTAAAGATGGCATTTTTGCAACAAATCCCGGATCGATATTCACTGTTGAAATGCGTTCGATAGATTTTTCTTCACGGTCGGCAGTAACAACAATTTCATCAAGTCTGATTTCTTTAAGTTCAATTTTGATGTCTTTTCTGATTGAATTGCCCTTTTTGATTTCAATTTTATCGGTAAATTTTTTGTAGGAGATGCCTTGCGCAACCAATTTATATTTTCCGTCCGGAATATTTTGAATGGAATAGAATCCAAATTTATTGCTAATTGCACCTCTGATTGGTGTGATATCCAAGCCGGTAGAATCTCGATAAAGCACAACTGACAGAGATATTACAGATTCCCCGGATAATTTTTCGCTGACAGTACCCGAAACCGAGCCGGAAAATTGAGCATTTGAAATGTGAATTCCGGCAATAAACAATAAAAATTTCAAAAGAACATTTTTCATTTTATTCCCATTTATCAATATCTTTTAATCTTATATTTGCCGGTTTTTTGAAGTAAATTCACAAGTCCATTCTCGCCAATTAAATGTGCAGCACCAACAACAACGAAATAATTTTTATTATCATCAAGATAAACTTTGATTTTTTCTGCCATTTTCAAATTGCGATTATCATTCATCAGAAAATTAATCATTTTTCCCTCTTCGGTGTCATTGCCTTCAACCAATAATTTGCCCAAAGTTTCAACATCTGCATTTTTGTACGCCTCAATTATTTTATTTTGTGTATTCACTGTATCGCTAATTGATTCTAATGTTAATTTCACAAAACTATCGGCATATTTTTCTAATTCCACAAACAATCCCAACTGCTCTTCCATAGATTCCAGTTCGAAAATTTTCATTTGACGCTTTTCGGCTTTGCCAAGAAAATACTTATCTATTCCCAAATCTGCCTCAAAACCAACATTTTTTAGCTCTGTGATCTGAGCCGTCATAATTGCAAACCATGGTTTCATTTTCAAAATCATATTTTCAGGAATGTTTAATTCTAATAATTTCTTTTTTAATTCAGAAAATGTTTCTGCATCGAGTTTGCTACGAAGAGTGGTTGTATCTTGAAAAAAGGCATATTTCATTATTTCAAAAGGGTTTGCCTTGTTTATATCAAATTCTAATGCTAAATAATCTGAGGATAAAAAAGCTTCTTCAACACTTTTATGAAGTGGATAGAAATCTTTTGTTGCATAATGAATCGAGCCCATTAGATAAATAGTATTTGTGGCTGACTTCACTTCCCACATAAGTGTTTTGAATTCTTCATTTTTATTTTTTTCAGTAGCATAAAGAAAACTTGAAATTGCAAGAATTGCGGCAATTAAGATTGTTTTTTTTCTCATAAAATTTTTGAATTTGAATAATAAATTAATAAAAAAAGAAATACGTAACTATATTCAATTTGTTTTTAGAAAATGTCAATCTAAATAAATTGTTTGATAATCTTATACCAAATGTAAAATTTATTACAAATTTTAATTGCTTAATTACGCCAATTTCACCGACTCCACACTTTGGCTCGATTTTAATTTACTTATCAAATTATTAAGTTGTTCATAATCTTTTACTTCCACTTCAAGAAGCAAACCAATGTTATTGGCTGACTTTCCAATTCTTGATGTAGAAATTATGCGAACTTTTTCTGTGTTGGTGCAATCGACTACTGCTGTTAGAATTCTGCCATAATCAACGCCAAATATTTTCAAAGATGATAATTGCAAAGATTCTCCATCTGCCCATTCTGCAATTTTCAAATTTTCATTATCTACACCAAATGAATGTAGATGTGGGCAATTTGATGCATGAATCTTCATTTCGGATTTCTTTGTGATATAGGCAACAATGGGCTCTCCTTTGATTGGATTACAGCATTTAGAAAGCACCGTTGCAATATTGCTCATGCCCTCAACCTTTATTTTCGGTAAAGCCAAGGCAGATGCTCTTATACCTTTTCGCTGATTTTCTTCGGCAATCTTCCTGAAAGCATCTGGATAAAGTTTCTTTAATGTAAAAAGTGTTGGCTTAACTGAACCTGAAGAAACTGCACGGAAAAATTCTTCATAAGTTTTGAATCCAAATCTATTCAAATTATTCTTGAATTTCTGTTCGTCATCAAAGCCGATAAGTTTTTTTCGATACTTATCTTTGATTTTTTCCCATTTATTTCTGCCGTCAATTATCAATAATTCTTCTTCGTTCTTCTTGAACCATTTGAGAATTTTTGAGCGGGCACGCGATGTAACAACAATATTAAGCCAATCTCTCGATGGCGTTGCATTATTTGAAGTAATAATATCAATTACATCACCAGATTTCAATTGCGTGTTGAGTTTAACAAATTTGCCATTAACTCTTGCACCAGTTACCTTAAAACCAAGATCGGTATGAACTGTAAAAGCATAATCAATTGGAGTAGATTTCTCTGGTAAAGACCTAATTTCCCCTTTTGGAGTAAGAATATTGATATAATCTTTTTTGATTTCTGCTTTTAATTTGTCAATAATTTGATGTGGATTTTCGAAATATTCATCATTTTCCAAAAATTCCCGCAAACGATTCACCCATAAATCTCTGCCGCTTGCTCCGGATTGCTTATATGCCCAGTGTGCAGAAGAGCCATATTCAGCTTCTTGATGCATTTCTTCGGTACGAATTTGAATTTCGAATTTATCGCCTGTACGAGTATGAACTGTAGTTTGAATCGACCGATAACCATTGGCTTTAGGATATGTTATCCAATCACGAAAGCGATTTTCGATAGGTATCCAATTGCTATGAACAACGCCAAGCGTGAGATAACAATTCTCTGGTGTATCGGTTATAACACGCAGAGCAAGCAGATCGAAAATCTTATCTAATGCAATTCTTTGCTTAACTAATTTGCGATAAATACTATATGGACGCTTCACTCTTGACTGAATTTTTGCATTTATATTGAACTTTTTCATTGTTCTTTCAAGTTCTTGACGCATTTCATTGAGTTTGGATTTGTAGAAAGACATTTTTTGCTCAATCATTTTATCCAGATATTTAAAATCATCGGGAAACAAATTTTTGAAAGAAATATCTTCCATTTCAGTATAAATTTTTCTGATACCAAGCATTTGTGCAATTGGAGAATAGAAATAAAGTGCTTCTTCTGAGAGATACGTTAAATTTTCGGCTCTATTTTGGTCTGCAATTTTCAGATTAACAAGACGCTCAGTGAGTTTTACAAAAATTATTGAAATATCATCAGATAATTCAATGAATAATTTTCTTAATTGCCCAATATTTTTCTGTGTTTCAGGGAATGCAATTTTGCTGATTCTTTGCAATAATTCAATTTGCTCAATGGTTTGCTTTCCAAAATTATCAATTATTTTCTGTTTGATTTCAGTATTTTTTGTATCTGCCTTCATCAAAAAGCCGGCACAAACGCTATTTTCGGCAAGTTTTACTGCTGATACATCTTGAAGAAATAATTTCGAAAATTCATAATCATTAAAATTGAGAATTTCCTTACCGATTTGTAATAATTTACTATTTATATCTATCATTTTTCACTTTCAAATTTTTAACAAATAAAAAGACGAGTAAAATAGTGATAAATTGAAATTGTAGCATATTAGCTTTCGGAGCAAATTTCAATTGTACAAATTTTCCTTTATCTGCATAATATTTATTAAATCTTAGCCGTTAGATACATAAAAAATCAAAATGTTTGCGATTTGCAAATTGAAAGAGTTTTTCAAAATCTTTGATGCAATTATTTTGTTTGATTACTTCCTAATCACAAATTTTTCTATAAAATGAATCCCATTTCCTTTGACTTCAGCAAAATAAATCCCATTTGGTAAATTGAAATCAAACTTAATTATCATATCAGAATTATTAATATTGAATTTATTTTGATAAACTACATTCCCTGCAATATCAACAATACTGATAGTTGCAGGCTGATTTTCCACAATTTTACTATTCAATTTAATATTAATAGAATTAATTGTTGGATTTGGAAAAATCTCAATTTTAGAAAGTTCTTCAGTTTTATTTATAACAGAAGAAGAAATTGTTGATGTTTTCCAAATACCTCTTCCATAAGTTGCGGCATAGAGTTCGTTTGTAACGTGGCTAATTTCAAGTTCGTTTACCTTTACATTTGGCAAATTCTCCATAAATGGCATCCATTTATCCATAGAATCATCGGTATAATAAACGCCTTTATTGGTTCCAGCGTAAATAATATTTGTAGGGGCAAACGGATCGCGAACAATACTCAAAATACCAATTCCTGCCGGAATTATTCGCGAAACATTAATCCATGTATCGCCAAAATTTTCTGAATAGAACAAATTAAGTTTCGAATTGCTTGTGTAGAACGAAACCCATAATTTTGATGGATCGGTATTGTGATATTCAATGCTACTAAAGCTCATTGAGTCCACAGGCAAAATATCTTTGGACTTCTTCCAAGTTTTTCCCATATCGGCAGTTAGCCATAGTTCCCCTGCAATTTTAGTGCTTGGTCTATCTTTATAAATTGCCAAATGATTCGAAGAATTATAAGAGGTTTTGGTTATGGAAATAGAACTTTTATTTACTGTATCGAATAATTTTGAATCGAAATCAAGAATTTTTTCCCAATCTTTGCCATAATTCATAGATTTCCAAACATTCCTAAATCCCGCATAAATGATTGCTGGATGAATAGGATTCATAGCAATTGGAGTGATCCATAAACCGTTTTCACCTCTTCCTCTGATTGTATCTGCAAGACCACTGATAATATTTTTTCCACCATCATCAGAGCGGCATAAACCACCATTTTGCCAAACTCCATAAATAATTTCTGGATTTTTGTGGTCGATCATAGTTTCCATTCCGTCCCAGTTCGCAATATAATTTATCCATTCATTACTGTTATAATAAAAACAAGAATTATCTTGAGTTCCGCCGGTAATATAATTTGGGTATGCTCTTGAAACATTCAATCTATAAAATTCAGAAATATTCAATCCTGAAGAAAGGTTTTCCCATACAGTAGGAAATCTCAACGTATCCGGAGCGTCTGGCTTTATATTTTCAGTAACTTTGTCGATATAATCAATTATCCATTTTCTTGAGCCGGCTTGTATATTTTTTGTTCTATAAATACCACCGTCATTTGTAAAGTAGAAATAATTATTAAGCGGATTGAACGCCGAATAATGATGGTCGGCATGAATGCTTTTGCCAAAAACATATATCCAAAGACTTGCTATATCGAAAGTTTTGCCCTCATCTTCCGAAACCCAAATATTAATTCCACCTGTATAAATTTTCTTTTTATCAATTGGGTCAACAAGTAAAGTTAAATCATAAGTTCCTTGACCATAATTATCACCTGTTCCACCATCATAAGCCCCCAAAATATTGGGTTGAGTTTTATTGTCGGATTGGATTTGCCACGAGTTACCGGCATCAGTTGAATAATAAATGGAATGGAAACTACCTCTTGAACTTGTTGCATTCAAGACATAAATATAATTTGGATCCGATGGAGCAATTGCAAGTTCCATACGAGAAATTTGATTTTTGGGAGGTATTCCTGTATTCAATTCAGTCCAAGTTTCACCAAAATCAGTAGATTTCAAAACACCTGCACTGCCATAAAAACTCCACTTTGTGCCCATTGCACCATAAAGAATTTCAGGATTTGTTGGGTCAATTTCTATATCAGTCATCAATGAATCGATTATAAATCTCCAAGTTTCTCCTGCATCGTCCGATTTCCAAATGCCAAAAGTACCAACAGTAATTAATTTATTAGTGCTATCAGGATGAATAATTAGTTTCCTAAGCATTGAACGATTGAAATTTTGCTCTTGTAGTAGAGGAGTGATTGCCCAACTATTACCACCGTCTGTTGATTTATAAACACCATAAGATAATGAAGAATTCATACCGCCGGTATCAAAATCTCCTGTACATATATAAACAATATCAGGATTTTTCGGGTCAACTGCGATATTACTTATTGCAAGAGTTGGAAGAAAATCACTCATTGGCTCCCAATTCTTACCTGAATTAAAAGTTTTCCATACGCCACCGCCGGGAGTTCCAATCCATAGAATATCTGGATCTGTTGGATGAAAAGCCACGCAATTTACTCTTCCCATACCGTGCCCAGAACGAAATTCATAAGTTGGCGCCATTTCTTTAGGACCAAGAGGAATCCATTTCCCGATTGATTGCATTTTGGAGAGATCTGATTTTTCGGTATTCACTTGGAATTGCTCGAAATATTTTTCGTAACCATCTGGCTGAATATCGAAACGGTTATCCCAAAGCCAGCGGTAAAACCATTTATTACCTTTTTTTCTATTAGGATTCAAATCTTTGAATTCTGATTCATAAATCTCTTTAACATCTTTGTAATTAATGTATTTATTACTTTGCGAAAATATATTTAATGAAAAAAATGCCAAGAAAACCGTAATTAAAATTAAATTTTTATAAAAATTTTTCACTTTGTAATTCCATAAGAACATAAAAATACAAATTTACGTATATTTTGAATTTCAATCATCGAAAAACAAAAAAAATTTATATCTTTACAATAAGAGCTAAAAACATTGAGGTTGTTTAATAAGAATAATTTTTGATAATTATTGTCAAACAAGGATGTTTGACTTACTATATTTATATAGACTTAGTAGAACAAGCATCCTTGCTTGTTCTTGAAATTTATACTTATTGGACAGCCCCATGTTTGATTTTCAATGTTTATTTGACTTATGAAAAAATGATGACTGATTAATATTTACTAAAGATAATATTTTAAGTTTGCATTATTGTAAAATTTACAATAATGTAATTCGTCAAAAAATTTTAGGATAAGTTAAATTTTCATTTAGCGAAATATAAATTACAGACAATTGCAAAAAAATATTATGGCAAAAAAATGAGATCATCAATTTCCCGCATAAAACTTTTGATTCTGATTTTAATTTTAGGATTTGTTGAATTATATCCTTCTTCAAAGCAAATCGATAGTTTGCTCTCTTTGATTTCAAAAACACCTGAAAAAGAAAATTCAATTTTTTACAGTGAATTAGCAAGCAAATATTGGTTTGTTGACCCAAATGAAAGTATTGAATACGCTTGGCACGCATATAATTTATCGAAATTTCATAAAAATAAAGTCCATGAAACTTCCGCAATTTTTACAATAGGCGTTACTCATATTATTCTATCCCAGAATGATTCCGCATTTTATTATCTAAATATTTCGTTAGAAAAGTTTAGGGAGTTAAATGATTCTTTGAGAATTGCTAACAACTTAAGGGCAATTGCAGATGTTTATAGCAATAGAAAAGATTTGGTAAATGCACAGAAATACTATTTGGAATCCTTCAGAATATTTGAGAATATTTTTAGGGATGATGTTTCAGAGCCACAGCCAATCAGATTATATTCGATAATGCTAAATAATTTTGCCATTTTTTATATGGATATCAAAAACTACGAATCTGCAATTTCATACTTCAAAACCGCACAAAAATATTACAATAAAATTAACGATTTGAATGGCATGTCAATCTCATATTATAATATTGGTATATGTTATAACAATTTGAATATTAACGATAGTTGCGTTGAGAATTATACAAGAGCATACAAAATTGCAAATCAAGTCAATAACGTAACAATAAAATCAAATGCGATGGTTGGCTTGGCTGAATTGTATATGAAAGATGAAAAATATGATGATGCTTTGAAAAATTTGGAAATAGCTCAAAAATTATTTGAAGAAATTTCTGACTTTAATGGCTTAACAAGTACTTACTATATGAAAGGGCAGATTGCATCGCAAAAAAAGCAAATCAATTTGGCGCTTCAGAATTTCCAAAATGCCCTCGAAATTACTTATAAGACAGATAACAGAGCAACGCGGCTGGATTGTTTTGGGAAAATTGCCGAAATCTACCAAGATCTTGGAAATCATAAAGAAGCTAATACTTACCTCTGGAATTTATACAAACTCAAAGACACAATTACTGAAATTCAGAACAAACAACGAATTGAAGAAATCGATAAACAATTCAATTTTGAAAGAAAAGAAAGCGAATTAAAAAATCTCAAATTAGCAAATGATCTTAGCGAACTCGAAAAAAATCGGCTGATTCTAATAGTTTTTACGCTTTCTTTGATGATATTTTTGTCCTTTATAATGATTTATCTTTTGAGAAAAAGGCACAATTTCAAAGAGGAATTGAAT
>JANJUO010000130.1 GCA_024710535.1 bacterium | reverse complement strand
CAGAAATATTTGGTAATTCATTCAAATTAATCTGTAAATGAATATCCGATTCAACATAATTATCATATAATTCAGCAATAAAATTCCCTTGCAAATCAAACAATTTAATCACGCAATTTCCGGATATATTTGTATTCAAATCTAAGCCAAATGTAGTTCTTACAGGATTTGGGCTAATCTTCAAATTGATGTTTTGAACTTTTGTTTGATCTTCTTTCAAATGATTAATATGCTCGATTTTCAGATCCCAAATTCCTCTACCATAAGTAGCAAATCGTGCAATTTTTTCATTTTTCAGATATTCAACGCTCCAATAAACCTGCTCGGGCGAGTCCCAACTCATCAAATCATACCATTTCCCTGTTGTTTTGATATAAACATAAGGACCAACCGTGGTTGCCGCAAAGATAAAATCTTCCTCTGCATCTTGTGCAATTTCCAAAATCGTGCATGGAGGCAATCCTTCGCCTACTGCTTTGAATGTTCTACCACCATCTGCGGAAAAAAACATTGCTGAATTTGTGTAGCCACTTCCTGCAAAATATACATTATTTGTGTCTTGTTCCGAAGGTAAAATCGCATTTCCATATAAATAATGATCAGCCGGACCGGTAAAGCCAATTGCGGCTATCCAAGTATTTCCTTTATCACTTGAGCGGTAGAATTTGCCTCTTTTTGTGCCGGCAAAATACAAATTATGGTTCTTTTTGGAAATTGCCAATGAAGATACATCGTTTGTTGCATCGTCTTTATCAAATACATAATCTAATTCTTTAGAAACAATTTCTTTGCCAACGTATTCTAATTCCCAAATTTTTGAATTATTATTAGATCCACCTGCCGCAACAATTGCCTTGTGAGGCGCATCGGGCAGTGCAACTATATGCGGTAGCCATACGCGATCATTATAAGAGCCACCAAAATTTGATGTTTTTAAAGAGCCACTCTGTGTTATATACAACAATGAAAAACCAGGATAAACCATCCACACATAATCGCCATTATTACTTGTATTCAAATGTCCATAATCACCACTATAAATTTGATTGAATTCAAGAATGCCATCATTCATAAACTTTGATGCCTGCAAACCTTGGTCTTGTGCCCCTGCATAAATACTTTTTTTGCCTGTGCAAACGCTATAATATTGAGAAATATTCAATCCTTCCAGCGAAATATTCTTCACTTTCATACCATTTGCGGTATAAATTCCGCCATCTGTACAAATAAAGAAAAATTCCTCTCCTTTGCCGTTGATAAAACTGTGTATTCCGGGTATATCAGCGTGCAATTTGCCCTCTGGATCGCCATAGTATTCCCACCATTTATTAACATCTGCCCATAAATTTCCACCATCTTCGGAAAAACTACAATCCACTCCACCAATATACATATTTTTGGGATTGATAGCTCCCAAATCAAAACTATTATTCATAAAAAAACTATTATCGGCAGAGCCCTGCCAGCTCCAGTCTAATCCATTATTATCTGAATAAGTTACGTGAGCTTTGCTATCCATAAAATAGGACAAAGCAAGATGATTTACATTTTTTATGTTTACAACTCTAAAAGTATAATTGTAATTTGATGAAAAAGATTCTGAAATATTTCCATTTTTCCCAACTTCTTCGAATACAGAATTATTATTTAGTTTATAAATCAAATCATCAGCTATAAGAAAAAGTGAATTATCAAAATATCTTGGGCTTGCAATTCTTACATTTCTTTCGTTGAACTCTGCGATTTTTTTGAAATTACTACCCAAATCAGATGAATGGTAAATCACAAATTTCGAGCGTTTCGTTTCGTAATTCCATTCTTCAGTTTCAACGAAAACATCATTTGATAATGCGGTTACAGTTCCTACCTTCACAACACCCCAATTCTTGATTGCCTCCAAACCTTTTGCAGTAGCCCAATTCAGACCATTATTATCAGTTATCCAAACATCTTTTTCAGCAAATGCAATAATTCTAACTTTATTGTTATTTTTTATATAACGAATATTAACAATATTATTGAATTGAATTGAATTATTGAGGCACTTCCAACTTGTTCCGTCAATTTTTCCGGTCCAAACATTTCCCCCTGAAGATGCAAGATAAATTATGTCAGTTTCCGAATCATAATCGACTGTATGTACGCGTCCGGCTTGATTCTTACTGCCACGTTCCAGCCAATCACCTCTCAATCTTCCATTTCCAACATACACAGTAAACAGCAAACGCTCATCAATTTTGCCATTTTCTTTTACATATTCGGTAATTTTTTGATTACGAAGTTCAAATTTGGAGCGGCGAACTTCCTCCTCAATTACAAAAGGATTTACATCGCTTGGAGTTCTTCTGATTTCTCGCAAAAATTCTTCACGTTGTTTGCGGAATTCTTGCTTTTCGGAGCGACTTTTTTTTAAATGAAAATTATTTTCATCGGCAAATACCGATAATGTAACAAAAATTATTAAAATGCTGATTAAACTTAGATTTCTCATTGCCTGATTTCCCAAAAACCTAAAAACTAA
>JANJUO010000433.1 GCA_024710535.1 bacterium | reverse complement strand
AAATTTAAACAATCAATATTGACGAATAAATTATATTATTAGTTAAAACAAATTAATATTTTGTAGTTTAGTCCAATTTAATTACAATTTCGGATGATTTTCTATATAAATTATTGCTTGGATACAGCATCAATAATCTCTTTTGCTTTAACTTCCCAAGAAAATGATTCAATTGCTCTTTTGTGTGCTTTCTCGGCAAGTTCTTTCATAAAAATTGAGTTTGATTTCAGATTTTTTATAGCTTCAGCAATTTCTTCCACTGATTCAGCATCTACGAGAATCCCGGTTTCATTCTGCAATATAGCATCCTCTGCTCCTGAATTTTTGCCCCCAATTGAAGTAATACCGCAAGCCGCCGCTTCGATATAGGTCAAACCAAATCCTTCCACATCATTTTTTAGTTGCCTTGAGGGCATTGCATAAACATCACAAGCAGAATAAAACTCAGCAATTTCATCATCAGAAACAAAGCCAAGAAAATGAACATTATTTTGCAGTTTCAGTTCTATTGCAAGTTTTCTGAGATCAAGCTCGTAATTACCAGATCCACCTATATAATAATGCATATCCTTATCATTCAGCAGAGCAATTGCTTTTATCATATTATCAAAGCCCTTACGCTTGACAAGTCTTGCGATACTTACAATTCTAAAGCCCGGATCAAGAGAATATTTGGTTTCAACTTTTGAATAATCTTCAATTTTTTTATATTTTTTCAAATCAACACCACCGTTAATCACTGCAATGTTTAGAGATTTATTTGGGAATTGGCTTTCAAGCAAATTTTTCGTAAAACGGCTTACGGAAATGATAATTTTCCCATTTTTGAATGCTTTATATTGAAGAAATTTATTTATTTTTCTACCTTCAATTGCATCCAAACCATGAACCACTGTGATATAATTGATTTTTCGAAAAATTGAATGGAAGAAGCAGGCAACAGACATCTTCCAATTTGCAGCAAAAAATAATGTTTTATCATTAATTAATGGTTTAATTGCATTATACACCAGAGTATTCCGTTGATTTTTCCATTTGCTGTGCTCAAGCCGCAACACTTTCAAGCCATACTCATCTTTTTGAATTTGATTATTAAATTTATATCCATCAAAAGATTTAGTTAGAATCAATACATCAAAGCCCATTTGCTCAAAATTTTTTGCAATTCCATAACAATATGTAGTAATCCCGCCAATATCCGGGAAATAATCTTGCGTTATTAAAACAATTCTTTTAAATTTACTATCAATCATAATTCAAAATATATTTTTTCAATTCTTCAACATCATTCATTTCAAATTCATCAGGCAAAAGGCATCTAACAATTTGATTATTCAAACTGCCTCGTAGTGTATATTTGCCCCTACAAATTATTCTGAAAAATGGATTTTCAAAAATATGAATATAAGTCAATTTTCCAAGTTTTGCCAGATAATTTATAAAGTTTTCATCTATAATGGAATCGAGCACAAAATCATACACATTTTTTGCATCAAGACAATTGTCAACTTTTTCAAATTGAAGAATCTTCATCTTCAGTTCCATAATTTGAATCACAAATTTTGTTTACAGCAGTTATAAAAGTATATATCTCTTCTTCTGATGTAAAATATGAAGGGCTTACACGAACCGAACCTTGCGGATAAGAATCGATTGCCATTGCGGAATATGGACTACAGTGCAATCCTGCACGGGCAATTATTCTAAAAGAATTTTCCAAAATAAAGTTCACTTCTTCGGCTGATATACCATCAATATTGAAAGTGAAAACTCCATAGCTATTATGTTCTTCTGAGAAATATATTTTAATCTTTTCATTGTGATGAAGATTTTCATACATCAATCGCCATAATTTTCTCTTTCTTAGATTTATATTATCTATATCTACTTTCATAATCCATTTAATGCCTTCAGTCATTGCAATTATACCCGGATAATTCAGGGTTCCAGACTCATATCTATATGGAAAATCCTCTGGTTGAGTGGTTAAATTGCCATAAACACCCGTTCCGCCGTGCTTCAATGGTTCAATTTTATGTTCTTTTTTTAATAGCAACATTCCACTACCGGTTAATCCATAAAGAGATTTATGCCCAGTAATAGCAAAGGCATCCACATCAAGTTCTGCCAAATCAACATTTATAACACCTGCGGATTGAGAGCCGTCAACTATCAATTTTATACCGTATTCTTTTGCAATTTTTGAAATAGTTTTGATATCCTGAACAGCACCTGTTACATTCGAGCAATGATTAATCACGATTGCTTGAGTATTTTTATCAATCAATTTTTCAATTTCTGCCATTTGAACAAAACCGGTCGAATCGGCATTTGCAATCCTGGTTTCTACACCGAATTTTGCCAAATAATTCAATGGACGAAGCACAGAATTATGCTCGATTTGAGTAGCAATTATATTGCAATTATTGAATCGGAATCCTTTTAATGCCAAATTCAATGCTTCGGTACTGCCCGAAGTCATAATAACATTATGAGTATCTTTGCAATTAAAAAATTCTCCTGCTATTTCTCTAAGTTCTGCACTGTAATTTTTTACCTTTGCCTTCAAACCTGTTCTTGTAAAATCAATCGGCAATTTTGTCAAATAATCATTGATTGCTTCAATTACTTCTGGCGGCTTGGGAAATGTTGTTGCCGCATTATTCATATAAATCATTATTAAATTCCTAACGCTTGAAATAAAAATGTAAAAATTGCATCTGTCAATATTATCAAAAACACGCCTGCAACTACCGAAGATGTTGTATATTTTCCAACAGCCGAGGCGCCGCCTTTTGCCTGCAAGCCCTTAAAGCAACCTATTGCAGAAATCAGAAATGCAAATACAATGCCTTTGAAAACACCGGTAAACACATCTCCATAACTAAGTGCCATTTGTAATCTATTTATAAATGCAGTTATTGTTATATCCAATGACATTAATGCTGAAATCAAACCACCGGCTATTCCCACAAAATCGCATACAATCACCAAAATCGGCATCGCCAGCATAACAGCAAAAATTCTCGGCAAAACAAGAAAATACGTTATATCAAAGCCCATTGATTTCAGTGCGTCTATCTCTTCTGAAACTTTCATTGTGCCAAGTTCTGCGGCATAAGCAGAGCCCGAACGTCCGGCTACAAGTATTGCAACAAGCATTGGAGATAATGTTCTTGTCAGTGATATTCCTATCAAATCTGCGATAAAAATATCCGCTCCAAATTGTTTCAATTGGCTTGCTCCTTGATAGCCGGTTACCATTCCAATCAAAAATACAATCAAAGCACTGATTGGCAGTGCATAAACTCCGGCATTTGCAAATAATTCTCCAAAATCATTCCATCTGATTTTTGAAGGTGAAAAAATTGATTTGGTAATTTTTATGGTTAATTCGCCCAAATATTCTATCAATTTGTATAATTCAGAAAAGAAAACAACTGCTCGCTCACCAATGTGAATAATATGCAGTTTGCTTGCTGAAATATCTTCTTCAGCAGTGCGTTCAGTTTTTTTTCGGCTTTTGAACACTTTGATAAATTGTTGAATTTTATCGGAAATATTCACAAATTCCAATTCGATATTGTGTTTTGTACAATATTCACTCAAACTATTCAGATATACCACCAAATAAGTATCATAATCATTGATTTCCGAAAAATCAACAAAAACAAATTCTATTTTTTTTTGCTTTAGAAAATCGAATTTCAATTTGAATTCTGTCGCATTTTTTTGTGTGATACTGCCCGATAAATGCAAAATGATTTTGGAACCGGATTCCTCCATCCTTATCGAACTATCAGTATTTTGCAATTTATTCATTTTAAAATCAAAATTTGTTAAATTCACAATATAAACATAGCAAAATTTTCAAAAGTAAAAAAAGAATTATTCTTATATTTGTGATTTAAATTTATATTAATACAAAGATTATTAAATGAGTATATTTTTTGCGATTAGTGGCAAGGCAATTCAAAAGAATTTAGACAGATTAAAATATGTGAATTCATACCAAAAATATGAAGAAGAAAATTTTACAGTTTTGGTAAAAGGCAATAATTTTCTAAGTCATTCAAAATTTGGTGAAAATGGCTTTGTATTTTGTGGATTACCGGTGGAATTCCAAAATAATCAATTCAAGCAGACTAAGTTCGAAAATTACAATTTTGATGATTTTGATATTTCAGAATTTAGAAAGAGATTCACTGGTCATTTTTCGCTTTTGATTTGGGATAATTTGTATATAAAATTATTTAATGATTATCTTGGAATTAGCCAAATCTATCATTATAACTCAAAGTCAACTCATATTTTTTCAAATTCTATTGAAGAAATCATAAATTATACAGGTATAAATGAGTTTGATATATATAATTTCTCAACAAGAATTTATTTGTCGAATCAATTGGATGAAAGTTCGATTTTCCAAAATATTGATAGATTTGGAGCAGGAAGCAACGTTGAATTAAACCGAAAAAATAATCTTTTGCAAATTAAGAAAACAAATTTCGAATTTGAATTCGAGAAAGGTAAGCCGGAGCATTTTCATCAATTAATCAGTAATGCACTATCTTTGAAAATTAACAGCAATGATATTGGCTTATCCATTTCGGGCGGGCTTGATTCAAGATATTTGCTGGCTCATTTTCTAAAAAACAACGAATCTCCAAAATTATTTGCGTATGGAAATAGCAAGCATCCCGACAATGTTATTTCCAAAAAAATTGCACAGAAATTCGATCTTCATTACAAAAATTACAACTTCAATGAACATTTTGAATTAATAAATGAAGATAAAATTCTTGATTTTGCCCGAAATTTTCAGTTGCATAACAATATGAGTGAAGTTCTGAATAAGTCTTATTATGATGATATTGCAAAGAATAACATTCTCATTTTTGATGGGTCAAATGGTGAATATGCCAGAAATGGACTCTATACTTTAGCCGCTGTTGTTGGCTATCAAAGTTTCAAAAATAAAAATACAGAAGAAATAATCGAGAAATTTCTAATAAAAAAGCCGATTAATATATTCAATAAGCAAACTCAAAAACTTATCAAGAGTGCCACTCATCAGAAATTAATCAATCGAATTGAAACTTTGCCAAAAATTGATGATATTGGTTTTAGAAATTGGCTTGATTTGTTTGCATTGAAGGTCAAATATCCGAATTTTATGTATTTCGAGCAGAGTTATACCGATAATTTTTTGATTGATATAAATCCGTTCAGTATGCTTCCAATTCTTCAATCTGCTCTTAATATGCCAAATTCAATCAAGAACTATGGCAATGATTTCAAAAAATATATTAAGAATTCCAATAGAAAATTAACTCAAATACCATTAGTCAAGCATAATTTTCATCATCCATTTTTTATGAATCAATTTTTGGGAAGAATTTGGTTAAGACTATCAAAACTATTCAATCTAACTTTTGAAGATAAACAAAACATAGAATTTTATGAACTGAAAAAAGAATTCTTTATGGATATAATTAGTTCAATTAAGCAAACCGACCAAAATTTGCTCGACATTGCAGTGATTGACCAAATTCAGAACGAATATTTTTCATCGAACTACACAAACATCAAGCAAATAGAACAATTAATTACATACAGCACATATAAATATTCATTGTAACTACTCAGCCAAGTTAAACAAAT
>JANJUO010000406.1 GCA_024710535.1 bacterium | reverse complement strand
AATTATTAATTTTTTTACTCAAACAATAGACACACCTGAAAATTTCTTTTCCTTTGTCTAATTTTTCAATATGTTTCTTACAAATCAAATTAATCTCTTAATTATTGAGTAAAATTTTTATTACATAGTCCTCCAAATATTATTAAATTTCCATAAAATTTCTTTTTCGTCCATTCGTCAATAGTAATGACACATAAAAACCAAAAAGGTTTCACAAAAATATCACTTTTTTTTCAAATAATCAACATATTTTTCTAAATATGACAAATTGTCATTCATTAGTGTGTAATTTCTTACATATTAAGCATAGGAATTTTTATGCCAAAATTGTTGGCGTTATCTTTTGCTCTTGAATATCCAGCATCTGTATGACGCAAAATTCCCATCAAAGGATCGTAAGTAAGCACTCTGCTCAGTCTGCCTTTTGCATCTTCTGTACCATCTGCAACCACAACCATACCGGCATGGAGAGATAATCCCATTCCAACACCACCGCCATGATGCAATGATACCCAAGATGCACCACCTACTGCATTAAGTGCAAAATTCAAATAAACCCAATCAGCAATTGCATCAGAGCCGTCAAGCATTGATTCGGTTTCGCGATATGGAGATGCCACAGAGCCACAATCCAAATGATCACGTCCAATAACGATAGGAGCGGAAACCTCACCTGTGCGAACCATTTCGTTAAATAATAAGCCGGCTCTTTCGCGTTCGCCATATCCAAGCCAACAAATTCTTGCAGGAAGTCCTTGATATCCAACGTTTTCCTGTGCATTTTTTATCCATCTGTGCAATGGTGCATTATCAGGGAATAGCTCCATAATACGTTTATCTGTTTTTGCAATATCAGCAGGATCGCCTGAAAGTGCCACCCAACGGAATGGACCTTTTCCATCACAAAATAGTGGACGAATAAATTCAGGAACAAATCCATTAAAATCGAATGCATTTGGCACATTGCCGTAATCTCGAGCGATACCACGAATGTTATTGCCATAATCGAATACAACTGCACCACGATTTTTGAATTCAATCATTGCCGAAACGTGTGTTCCAATTGATTTATAAGTTTCTACCAAATATTTATCAGGATTTTCAATTCTTAATAAATCAGCATCTTTTTTTGAATATCCGGCAGGATAATAACCGTTTAATGGGTCGTGAGCAGAAGTTTGGTCTGTAACTATGTCAGGAATTACGCCTCTTTTCAGCAATTCTGGCAGAATTTCTGCCGTATTGCCAATAAGTCCAATTGAAATTGCTTTCTTATCGGCTTTATATTCATTCATAATACGCAAAGCTTCATCAAGATTATCAACTTTGATATCGCAATAGCCATCATGAATACGTTTATCAATACGTGTTTCGTCAATTTCAATAGTTATAGAAGCGGCACCGGCAAATTTTGCGGCAAGTGGCTGAGCTCCACCCATTCCACCCATTCCACCAGTAAGGAGGAATCTGCCATATAAATCTCCACCAAAATGCTGGCGAGCACATTCAGCAAATGTTTCGTAAGTTCCTTGCAAAATTCCTTGAGTTCCGATGTAAATCCAACTACCCGCAGTCATCTGACCATACATTATCAATCCAAGTTTGTCAAGACGGCGAAACTCTTCCCAAGTAGCCCATTTAGGCACTAAGTTTGAGTTTGCAATAATCACTTTTGGTGCGGTAGTATAAGTTTTTGCAATACCTACGGGCTTGCCTGATTGAACAAGCAATGTTTCGTCTTCATTCAAATTTCTCAAGCAATCAAGAATTGCATCGAAAGATTCCCAATTTCTTGCGGCTTTTCCAAGTCCACCATATACAATCAGATCTCCCGGTTTTTCAGCATTTTCCGGATCGAGATTATGCTGAATCATTCTATAAGCGGCTTCAATTTGCCAATTTTTACAAGTTAATTGTGTTCCTTTTGGAACAGTAACAGTTCTCATAATTAATTACTCCGAAGTTTGAGTTCAGGCAGATTATACTTTTTTTCGTCTTTGGATAAATTTTCCAAATCTGCATCGCTCAATTTATGATTTTCGAAAATTTGTCTAAAATATTCCCAAGGATAAATTCCTGTGTCGTGACCATCGCCCCAAACAGCAGTAATTGCGTAATTTGCAACTGGTGTGAGCGATTTCAGATCATTTTTGCCCGGCGAAAATGTTGGCATCATTACCTTACTTCCTTGAATTGACTGCACATCTTCATCTTTGCAAGTTGCACAAGGGCAATCTGCACGAAACGATTCAATTTTGATAATTGAAGCAAAACCATCACCCCATTCCGCTTTGAGCAAATATGGTTTTGGTCTGCTTATTTTTATAGGTTTTATATTGTTCATTTCAAAATTTCAAAGTAAATAAAAAACATTAAATAATTTCGTTCTTTATAAACTTCAAAATTAATCAATTTTTTGAAATTAAACGTTATAATACAAAAAAAGCATTTAATTTTTCGTAATTGTTTGCCAAATAAAAATCCATTCGCAAACAGTTGAAACAGTATAAACAATAAAAATTTGTTTTAGAAAAGAATGTCTGATCTACTTGAATTATATTTATTTATTAGAACAGCCATTCTTGTCTATTCTTAAAATATTTCTTTTTTAACAGACTGTTTGTAGTTGCTTCAATTCTTTTTTATGAAACTTCAAAAAAAATTACTAAATTTGATTTTTATTTATAAATAAGAATCAAAATGATTTTTGGAATTGGTACAGATATTGTTGAAATCGAACGCATAAAAAATATCGCAGAAAAATATGGTGATAAATTTCTTAATCGCGTTTTTACTAAAACAGAGCAAGAATACTCTGAATCTTTCAACGACAAAAAATATGTGCATTATGCCGCTCGATTTGCAGCAAAAGAATCTTTTAGCAAAGCAATTGGCACCGGGCTTACTCAGGGCTTCAAATTCACCGATATAGGCATCAAAAACGAAGAATCCGGCAAACCTGTCGTTGAACTTGAAGGCGATCTTAAGTTGAATTACGGGCATTTAAAGTCGCATATTTCGCTATCTCACACAGATAATAATGCAGTTGCATATATTATATTGGAATTAGTTTAATTATTTTTAGGATTTAAAAATGTCAGCGGATGTAGTTCTTGAAACATTAAAAAATGCAGGCGAACCTCTTAGTGCGGGTCAAATTGCAGAAAAAAGCGGGCTCGAAAAAAAAGTTGTTGAAAAAGCAATGAATCAATTGAAAAAAGATGAGAAAATCGTCTCTCCCAAAAGATGCTACTGGGAGCCAAAATAACTATACTTTTCTTTTAAAAATCATAACTTATTGATTATTATGATAGTTATTAAAATAGTTATATACAAAAATCAATCATTAGTAACAAATTAGTAACAAAAATTAAACTTTTTATTACTTTTATGCTGAATGATTGTTCTTTTTTATGATTGTAAGATTTTGTAATATTCTGGAATAACTTTTTTATAGTGTCGATAATTGTAGATTTCTAATGATTCAGATTCTATTCTGATATTCCTTTTTTATAGTGTCTAATTTGTATGTTTTGCTGGAATAAGATTTGATATGTTAATTATTATTATCTATGATGATGATTCTATTTAGCAAGTCTATTTTGTATGATTTTCCTTTTAGGTTGTGTAATTTGTGTAATTTCTTTTAGTAAGTTCAATTAGTAAGATTTCTATTCTGATTCTATTCCAATAATAGATTATTAGATTGTGTGTAATAACTACACAAATTGATTTTAAGCAACTTTTATTGATTAATGCAATATTTATACTAACTACTATCTAAAATGCTGTAATGACTGTTTAAACTTTGAATCAAGTTCTTTTAAGTTATCAGTTACTTTGAATAATTCCTTATTGCTTGTAAGTTGTTTTATATCTTGATTCAATCTTAACTTTTGAACTGAATTTATAGTTCCAGCATTAAAAGAATCATTAATCATCTTTTCTAATTCTAATATTCCAATTGTTTCAAGTCCTTTTGATTGTAGATATTGCTTGAACTCTTTAATTGTA
>JANJUO010000344.1 GCA_024710535.1 bacterium | reverse complement strand
TTCCATCATAGAAGGAACCGTCAGCAAAAATTTTTCCATCAATTCTTGTAATGCCCTGATTATAAATCTGTTCTGCCAAAATTTCCAAATCACGCACAGAAAGCATCAAATCACCGTGTCCAACAAGATAAATATTTCCTTTAAGAATCGAATCCGAGACAATTTTTCCATCCATATATACTTGAGTAGGCACTTCATAATCATCGCCCATTAGGTTCAATGCAGCAAATGAAGTGAATAATTTTGTTGTACTTGCTGGCGTTAGGTATTGAGTTGAGTTTTTTCTATACAAGTATTTTTTATTATTCATCGAATAAACAGAAACTCCGAATTTTATTCCATTCAGAAATTTATTTGCAAGAATACTGTCGAATGTCTTAATTAAACGAGTATGAATAATGGATGTATCTAATTGATTATAAACACTTGAATAATCTTCAGTATTGAATTCTGTAGATACAAGGTAGAATGTCATTAATGATAACGACACAAAAAATAATAAAAACTTTTTCAAACTTTTCCCCCATAGTTTTGAAACTCGAAAATATCAAATTATAATGAATTATCAAAGAAAATGTGAAAAAAATCAAATATTTTTTATAATTTGACCTTATGCTTGAATTTTTCAACAATTAATTCAGCCATTGAATTATAGGGGAGAGTGCTGTCAAGATAATTAATGTCATTTACTTTTTTGAACCAAGTTATTTGCCTTTTTGCATATCTTCTGGTATTTTGTTGGATTAATTCGATAACTCTTTGTTCGGAAATTTTTTCTTCAAGAAATTCTATTGATTCTTTGTATCCAACCGTATTTAGTGAGTTTAATTCTTTAGAATATCCCATTTCGAGTACTTTTTTTGTTTCATCTATCAAACCGTTTTCCCACATTTTTTCAGTGCGAAGGTTGATTCTATTGTAAAGTTCATCACGATTGAATTCAATTGCGAAATAAGAATAATTGATCTGTCTATCTTGAAATTTCTCAAATGTTTCGGAAAACTTTTTTCCGGTTAAATATATATATTCCAATGCTCTAATAACACGTCTTGGGTTTTTGTCTTGATATTTAATTGCAGAATCGGGATCAATTGAATAAAGTTCTCCATACAAACTTTCTTTTCCTTCGATTAGTAATTTATCTTCTAATTCTTTTCTAATTTCTTCTCTTTTATAAAAATTTTCTTCATCATCATCGAAAAATCCTTCTATAAGTGCCTTTATGTATAAGCCAGAACCACCCACAACAACTGGTATTTTTCCATGATTGAAGATTTCTTTTGCAGTTTCTAATGCAGATTTTCCAAAAACTCCTGCCGAAAAATACTCATCAGGTCTCAATATATCAATAAAATGGTGTTTTACCGCAGATAATTCTTCAGTATCAGGTTTTGCTGTTCCAATATCAAGATATTTATAAACTTGCCTTGAATCTGCAGAAATAATTTCAATATCAAGATATTTTGAAATATGAATTGATAATGCTGTTTTGCCTGATGCAGTTGGACCACCTATAATTATCATCGGAATCTGCCTTAATTGCTCTGCCATCCTTCTTTTCCAATAAGTGGAACAAATTGAAATCGCGAATTTTCTGTAATTTCAAAATTATTTTCTGTAATTTTTATTAATTTTATCATTATTTGACTCTCACGAGTTCCAACAGGCATAACCAAAATGCCATTGATATTTAATTGATTTTTCAATGACTCAGGTATTTCCTTTCCAGCGGCAGTAACAATAATTCTGTCAAATTTAAAATTGTCATTCCAGCCAATACTGCCATCACCAATACTGAAATTCACATTTGAAATTTTTAGCTTTTCGAATAATTTTTGAGTATTTAATGAAAGTTTTTCAATTCTTTCAATTGTAAAAATTTGATTGAACAGCAAACTTAATATGTATGTTTGATAGCCACTTCCGGTACCTATTTCAAGAACAGAAGCATTTCTGTTTGGCTCGAGTAATTCAGTCATAAAAGCAACAGTATATGGCTGAGAAATTGTTTGACCTAATCCAATTGGCAAAGCATTATTTAGATACGCATTCTCGGCATTAATATCACCGAGAAATAATTCACGAGGCGTATTCAAAATTGCTTCAAGAACTTTTTTATCTTTTATACCTTGATTTTTAATGATTTTTATTAATTCTTTTCTTTCTACTAATCTTCTTGAAAAATCATAGAGCATTAGTTATTCTCCGATAATCTCTCAATAAGCAAGACAGGTAATTGCTCAGGGCTAATATTCAAGGTAAGCTCGCCTCCTTCTGCAATAGAAATACTGCCTGTTTCTTCTGATACTATCAATACAACTGTATCTGCCTGCTCTGCCAAACCCAACCCAGCTCTATGTCTTGTTCCCAGATTACGATTTTGAAACTTTGTAACAGACGACAATGGCAAAACGCATCTTGCAGCAACAGCCATTTGATTATCAATAATAACTGCTCCATCATGAAGAGGAGATTTTGTATTGAAAATCGACATCAGCAATTCTTTAGAAACAACTGCCTGCAAATTTATACCTGTATCAATTGTCATCTGAACATTTTGAGTTCTTGCAAAAACAATCAATGCACCAATATGCTTTTCGGACATTTCTTTTACAGCATCTATCACTTCATCTAATGTTTCAGAGATTTTCGATTTAACCAATAATTTAAATATTGTACTTCGCGTTATTAACATTAATAATTTTCTTAATTCCGGCTGAAAAAGTATCACAAATGCAATCAACCATACATCAGAAATTGTTCTTAATATCCAATTTAGCGATTTTAGGTTGACTGCTTCGGTAATGAATGCAAATCCGATAATTACAACCATCCCAAAAAGAATCTGAACTGCAACTGTATTTTTAAGTGCCCGATAAAGTCCATAAAATAATAGAGAAACAAGAATAATATCAATCGCATCAATGATTGTAAAACTTAGAAATCCTATTTTGAAAAGTTCTACCATTAACGAGAATTCCCACTATTTAATTCTTCGGTTTCGCGTTCATAAGCTCTAATAATATCAGCAACTAACTTATGGCGAACCACATCGCGATTATCAAAATATACAAAATCTATACCATCAATATTTTTCAATAATTTTGTTGCATGAATCAAACCAGATAAAGTGTTATGAGGAAGATCAATTTGAGTAACATCGCCTGTGATGATCACTTTGGACTTCGAACCCATTCTCGTGAGAAACATTTTCATCTGCACTGCAGTTGCATTCTGGGCTTCATCAAGGATGATAAACGCATTATTCAATGTTCTGCCTCGCATATAGGCAAGCGGAGTGATTTCTATTGTGTTTTTATCAATCAAAATTTTCACTTTCTCGCCACCAAGCATATATTGAAGAGCATCTGTAAGCGGCTTGATGTAAGGATCAATTTTTTCTTGTAAATCTCCGGGCAGAAATCCGAGAGATTCGCCAGCTTCCACAGCAGGACGGGATAGAATTATTCTACCAACTTCATTATTCCTAAGAGATGCCAATGCCATTGCAACAGCAAGAAATGTTTTCCCGGTTCCTGCTGGACCAATTGCAAAAACCATATCATTTTCTTGAACTTTTTGCCAATATTCCAATTGCTTTTGAGTGCGAACTCGAATTGCATCTTTAACACCGTTGAAAACGATGTTGCTCATGGAACTGACTTCTTTTTTTGTTGGTTCAGGAGTGTTGTTTGCATCAACAATATCAATCACAGTTTTCACATCTGCTTCGGTCAGGTGCTTGTTTCTATTGAGCATATATTTCATTTCATTGAGAATTTTCTCAATTTTAATAATCTCATCATCATTGCCTTTGAGAGTGAGATTGCTTCCACGCTGGATAATACCTGTTTTGAAGCGATTTTCGATTAATAACAAATAAATGTTATTAAAGCCAAAGAGAGATACCAAATCTATATTTTCGAAATTTAACTTTTTCTCGATAATTGCCAAAATTAATTTTCCCAATAATCATTAATAAAATTCTAAATTAAGAGCAAATCCTTTAATATCAAAACTATTTCTTTTAAATCTTTTCATTTCTCAATGTTCTTATTTTTTTTCTTGCTTCTTGGAGCATCACAGAATCCGGGAATTTTACTAAAATATCCGAATATGCTTTGATTGCTTCTGCAGTTTTGTTTTGAGCGGCAAAGCAATCACCCATAAGCATCAAAGCATCATCTGCAAAAATAGATTCCTGGTTTTCCTTGATTAATTCGTTCAAAGATCCGATGGCATTGTCATACAATTTCTGTTCAAAATATATTTCTGCCAATTTAAACAGAGCTGTTTCGGATAACTTTGAATTTTTTGAAGATTCAGATGCTTCTTGATAATGTTTTATTGCTTCATTTTTTTTATTTTGGAATACCATCAATTCAGCTTTTGCAAAAGATTGTAATCCCTGAACGAATTGAACACTTGCATCAATTATACTGATTCTTTTGAATGCATCATTTGCGGCATCAGATTTTGAATTTTGTACAATTTTTACATATAATGCTCTTGAAGTATCTATATTGCCAGCAAAAAATTCCAATTCTGCGAGCATAAATCTAGCAAATTCTTTATCAGATGGAAGTGCAGCTTGATTTTTCTCAGCAACGAATTTGTATAAATCTTTTGCGGCTGTTAGATTCTCTTCACTAATATAAATTTCTGCCAAAAAATTCCCTGCAGTTCCTGATATATCAAGTCTTTGCGCCTCTTTCATCAATAAATCCAAATGAATTTTTGCTTGTTTTGGATTATTAAGCATTTTGTAGTTTATTG
>JANJUO010000258.1 GCA_024710535.1 bacterium | reverse complement strand
GGGATTATTTTTCGACTGATTTAAAGCAGAGTGTGGACATTTTGAAATTGCTTAAACAATACCAATCTGTAAATTCAAATGAAAATATTGAGAATTTCAAAAATATTTTCGACACATGGATAAATTCAATTATCATAGGGCAAGCAGATGAAAATTAATAAATTAAAATTGCAAAATTATCGAAGTCATTCATCTTTCGAAGCAAATTTCACTAAGGGCATTAATTTATTGCTTGGGAAAAATGGGGCAGGGAAATCATCTGTTCTTGAGGCAATCGGACTATGCTTATTTGGGGCAAAGCCACGCACAACCTTAAACGAAACGATTAAATTTGGCGAAAAATTTGCCTTGATTGATATAGAATTTGTCGGGAATGATGGAAATACCTATCGTGTTGAGAAAAAGATTGGTCAATCGGCATTTGTTAAATTGTTCGTTGCTAATGAGCAAACTCCAAGATTAAATGGCGATGATGCTCAAAAATTTATTAAAGAATTAGTTGGAATGGGTGAAAACTCGGATGTTATTTATAAAAACATTATCACAGCCGAGCAAAATAAATTAACCGAAATATTTCAACTTTCGGATACAAAAAGAGCAGATGAATTTAATCGAATTTTCAATACAGAAATTTACCGTGAGATTTATCAGAAAAATTCATTGACTATTTTGAAAGAATATCAAACAAAATTGGAATTGAAAATTCAGGAAATATCAATTCATTCCGGCAATCTCAAAGATACTGCAGAATTGAAAACTAATCTCTCAAATGAGCAAATAAATTTATCAAATTTGAAAAATGAAGCATATTTAGTCAAATATTATCTTGAGGATTACGAAAAGCGAAGAAAGGATAATGAAACTGAATTAAAGCAAATCAATAAATTAAAAAATGAAATTTCAAAGAACCAATCAAGGTTAAATGAATTGGAAAGATTGATTGCGAAATTGAATGAAGATCTTAATTCTGCACGTCATTCTTCTGAAATTGTAAAAGAAAATCTCCAGTTTTATGAGCAATATCAGGAAATCGAAAAGAACATCAAATCTCTTGCTAATGCGATAAATATTTTAGAAAAAACTGATGAAAATAAAAGGAAAATCGAGAAGGAAATTGCAAAAAATGAGAAAGATCTGCATACTTTGAAATCTAAAATTGAATCTAATAATGAAATTTATAAATTGAAATCTGATGAAATTACATTGATTAATAGCAAAATTTCTTCATTTGAAAACGAATCTCAAAGCACTTTAAGTCAATTGAACGAAGTTGAATACAAATTAAATATAATCAATAAAACAAAAAATGATTTTGCTCAATTAATGAAATCAAGACAACAAAAAAGTAATGAAATTGATTCAATTAGTAAATTACTGACTACAAAACATTCACATTTAATTGACGAAAAAGCAATGATTGATGAAATTAATAACATTCAGGATAATCTTTCTGAATTTGAAATTAAAAAGAATGATAAAATAAGATTTGAAACGCAAAAAGAGCAATTGAATGTAAGAAATAAAATTCTTAGCGAAGCAAAAGCAAAACTTAAAGGTTCAATTTGTCCATATTTCGAACAAAAATGCAAAAATATGGACGAAACAAACGATTCGGATTTGTACTTCAATTCAATTCTCGATGATATTAAAATTGAGCTGAATGATATAAATACCAAGTTGAAAGAATTAAAAGATATTGACAAAAATATCGACTCGGCAAAAAATCAGATAAATCTAATAAATAATAAGTTGATGAATAATAAAGATTTATTGCTTGAGATCGAGAAGTATAAGGGAAATATGAATGTGCTGAATGAAGAACTAAGCACTAATATCAAGCAAATTGAAATCGTTTTCCAAAATCATACTATTCCATTTGAATATGATTTGGAACAACTCGATCAAAGCAATAAAATGCTGAACACGCAATTTGATGAATTTAATAAATTATTTGCCGAAAAAAGCACAATTAAGAGAAATTGTGATAATAATATTATCGAAAATAGAAATAAATTGAATTTGTTGAAAGCTGAAATAGCAAAAATCGAAGCAGATAATTTTGCAAATTCCAATAAAATTATTCAAATCGAAGCACTCATCAATGAAAATAAAACTGTTCTCAATAAATTAGATTATGAACTTGTTGAATTGCCAAATTTCAAGTCAAAAATGGATCAATTTCGCCACGAGCAGGAAACTGTAAAGCCAAAATTTATGCTTTACACCAAGCATTTGGATAATTCATCAAAAGTAGATCTAATATTTGCAGAAATTGAAAAAGAGCAAAAGTTAATTTTAGAAATCAAAAATCAAATTGTGAATTTAAGCGATGATTTAGCCAAAATCAATGAGCAAAAAATACTCGAAAATACAAATAAAATTGCTGAAAATATAAAATCAGCAAACGAAAAAAGAGCAGAAATTGCATCAAAAATTGCAACCGTTTCAAGTTTGATTGATAGTTTGACAATAGCAATAAATCATAATATCGAACTTGAGGCGAAGATTGTTTCTCTCAAAAAAGAGGAAGACTTATTGAATAAAAAAATTATGCTTACTCAAAAATTTCGTGATAATATAAATTCGATGGGGACAATTGTTGCCGGAAGATTGCTTGCGGAAATTGCCCGCACTGCAAGCGATAATTATTTCAGAATATCGCAAAAAGCCGAATCAATCGAATGGGTGAATAACCAATCAGATAAATATCAAATTTACTTGATCAATAATGCCACTCAATCGAAGCGATCATTCGAAATGCTATCTGGCGGTGAGCAAGTATCTGTGGCTATTGCAATCAGGACAGCATTGGCACAATCGCTAACATCGGCTAAATTTGCAATTTTCGATGAGCCAACTGTAAATTTGGATAAAGAACGAAAAGAATTACTTTCACAATCTCTAAACACTATGCTGGAAAATTTGGAACAAGTGCTCGTTGTTACTCATGACGATACATTCAAAGAAATGGCTGAAGCAATCGAAATCAATTAGAGCTTGCATTTGCCTCAAATGAAAATCTTGATTTGTCCAATCGGCAGATAAAACCGACTGGATTTTTATCATTTATAGCAATTGCCGAAAGATTGATGTTGCTTTTCCTCCGTCCCATTCCTGCGTACACGTCCCCATCCCTGCGTACACGTCCCCATCCTCCGTCCCACGTCCCATTCCTCCGTCCCTCGTCCCCATCCTCCGTCCCACGTCCTCATCCTCCGTCCCTCGTCCCAATCCTCTGTCCCACGCCCCCAACCTCCGTCCCACGTCCCAATCCTCTGTCCCACGTCCCCATCCTCTGTCCCACGCCCTCATCCTCCGCTCAATTTCAATAAATTTAGTTCATGCACGTTTCATTTTTTATGTTTAACTAAATTTGAGATTATCATTATGAAATTGTTGAATAAATTACTTTTTGTATTTTCATTGTTAATGATTAACGTATCATTAGTAATGTCTGAAGAATTTTTTGAAACAAGAAATGTTGCCACCAAACTCGATACTCCATGGGAAATTCTTTGGGGTCCTGATAATTATATTTGGATGACTGAGCGTTACGGAAGGGTTAGCAGAGTAAATCCTGAAACTGGGGAATTATTCGAACTTGTTACTATCAATGAGGTTTTCGAAAATGGAGAGCGTGGCTTGATGGGCATGGCATTGCACCCGCAATTTTCAGAAAGTCCTTATGTTTATGTAGTTTATAATACCGGCAGTACAGATGCAAATACAAGAATAAAAATTGTTCGTTACACTTATGAAAACAATAAATTATCGAATCCAAGTATAATAATTGATAATATCAAAGGCTGGTGGAATCATAATGGTGCAAGATTATGGATTGATGAAGATTTGAAATTATGGTTCACAATTGGCGATGCGGCAAGTTCGGGTTTGGCGCAAGATTTGTCCAATGTCAATGGTAAATTATGCCGAATCAATCTTGATGGCACAATTCCTGCAGATAATCCTTTTCCAAATAGTGCTATTTGGAGTTTTGGTCATAGAAATCAGCAAGGACTCGTTTTTGCAAATGGCAAAATATATACTTCCGAGCATGGCGCCTCAACAGATGATGAAGTTAACTTGATTCTCAAAGGAAGGAACTATGGCTGGCCCCAAGTTCAAGGATATTGCGACAATGATAATGAGAAAAAAGTTTGTGCCGAAAAAAATGTGGTTGAGCCGATCAAGTCCTTATATCCAGAATATACTTTGGCTCTTGGCGGCATTGATTACTATAATCATTCAGCAATGAAGCAATTACAAAATTCACTTTTGGTCGTTTCGTTGAAAGCCGGAAAACTCACTCAACTAAAATTAGATGAAAATGGCGAAAAAGTATTGGAAACCAATGATATTATCGATAATAAATACGGAAGATTGCGTGATTTATGCATCTCACCGGACGGAAGAATTTTTATTTCAACCAGTAATAAAGATGGTCGTGGTGGTCCTGCTGTTGAAGATGATAGAATTATTGAATTGAAAGCAATCGAATCATCAATTAATAATTCAGAAAATTCAAACATAAATATCTACCCAAATCCTGTAGATGAAATGATGAATTTTGAAACTGATGAAGATGTTTTGGAAATTCAAATTCTGAATATTCATGGCGATATTGTAAGAAATATTGTGCCTAATTTAAGATTAATTAATTGGGATAGAACAGATAATATCGGCAATAGACTTAGCTCCGGCATATATTTTATTAAATTCATTAGTAAATCAAACACTGAAATAAGAAAAATAATCTTAAAATAAATTCTAATAGATTTCGTTAAAATTAAATTATAAACAATTGAAATTTATTTATTATTTATTTTATATAGGATTATACAATGAAACGTGAAGACGTAATTTTATTTAGCGGTGGTGCTGTTGGCGCAGAATCATATTTTGGTGCTTGTGCAGAAAAATACGGTATTGACGAAGTTAATTTTTCTTTTGAAGGGCATGAAATCGAAAGAAGTCGTGGCTTGAGAATTTTAACTCATGAAGAACTCAAACAGGGTGATGTAAGTTTGAATTATGTTTCAAATTTGATGCACAGACAATATCCTGATACTCCATTATTTAGAAAAATTTTGCAGACAATTTGGTATCAAATCAACTCAAGCCAAGAAGTATTTGTTATCGGTAAAATTCTTGATGACAAAACAGTTAAAGGTGGAACAGGTTGGGGTGCGGAATTTACTAAAATTTGCAATAAAGCATTGTATGTTTTCGATCAAGAACAAAATCGTTGGTTTAAATGGGATGGTTTGAATTGGATAAACACAACTAACGTGAAAATTACTTCTGCTCACATTTGCGGAACCGGAACAAGAATATTGAAAGATAACGGCAAAAAAGCAATTGAAGAATTGTTTGCAAATTCATTTGCCGATTAATCGAAATCTTTGTTTTTTAATTTCAAGTGTGTAATATTTTTTTATTACACACTTTTTTTATTTCTCAAAACATTGCTGTAGATTCAATTAATATTTTTGTATCCGAAACTATTTTTGGCAGAATTTTCAAAAAGTCGATTTTATCAAAAATTTCAAACTCAAAATACTTTGTATTTTAATGCAATTTCTTTCAAATTAGAAAAAATGGAAAATTTATTAAATAAAATCTTAACTATAAGACAAAATTTGATTATTTTTGTAACTTGTGATTGTAAATGTTTGAATAGTATTTAATTCAAAATATTTTTTGTATGTTACCGGTAGTTTTTTATGAATGACAATGCACATGACCTTGAAAAGATGATTGATGAGCTGGCAACTCAACTTGCCGATGGCTTTTTTCAAACAATACAAGTGCTTACCCGAGTAACTTCCGCATTGGAGAAGTACTACGAGGGAAGTCATTCCAGATTTGTTGCAGAAAAATCCGCAATGATTGCTAAAGAACTTGGAATGAATGAAGAAGAGGTTATGGAAACGCGAATAGCCGCTCTTTTGCATGATATTGGCAAAGTAGGTATGTCGGACGCCTTGTTGTTTAAATACCCGACTGAATTATCACAGCAGGAATACAAACAGTATAGCTTGCATCCTGAAATTGGAATGCAGATTCTTAAGCCATACAAAGCGTTTGATAATATAGGCGAAATCATATATCAATCTCACGAAAAGCTCGATGGCTCAGGTTTTCCAAGACATTTACAGCGAGATAATATTCATCCTGGTGCAAAAATTATCATTGTTGTTGATTATTTCCATAATGGCGTATATCGCAGATTAAGACAGAAGCCAGAGGTTACCGGTGGTAGCGGTCAGGTTACGAGCACGGCAAACTATTTAGAATCTACAAGAGATAAATACAATAATACTTTGAATTTTCTTCACAAAAAATCCAACATCCTATTTGAAAAAAAAGCTGTTCAATTATTAACAGAAATAATGGAGCTTGAACGTAGGAATTTGGGTCATAAATCAGTTATGAGATTACCTGTAAATGCTCTTGAAGCAGGAATGATATTTGCTGAAGATTATTATACATCGTTTGGAATGCTTGTTGCGGCAAAAGGTGAGGTAATAACCAAAGAATCTATGAAGTCGCTTGCAAGATTTGTTGATGCAGGCGAAGTACCTTTTAAAATTTTAGTAATTAAATAAATTGGTGATTTAAATGAGTAAAAATGATGTACCAGTATTTTTGAATCCGAATATTGATTTTTCTGATCATACAGTATTGGTTGTTGATGATGAAGAGCCATATAGAATGTTTATTTCTAAAGTCGTAGAAAAGTATTTGAAAGCCAAAACAATTACTGCCTCAAATCCAAAAGATGCTTTTGAACTTTTATTGGATTTCAAACCTGTTTTGATATTTTTGGATATGCAAATGCCATTGATGGATGGGCAAACTGCTTTAAGATATATCAGAGCAAACGAAAAAACTGCCGATATTCCAGTTATTATTTGTACTGCCCTTTCTAATGCAACTTTGTTGTTTAATTTAGCAAAATTAGGTATTTCGGATTATATCGTTAAGCCATCAGACCCAAGAACAATTATAGAAAAAGCACATCGTGCAATTACCAAACATATTGAAAAGCAACAATTAGACACTCAAAACAACTGATGCTTGTAAATTTGAATGACATACTCAACAATGTTGAACTTCCTACGATAATTTTGATTTTTGGTGAGGAAGATTTGCTCATTGAAAATGCCGTTGATTTATTACTCAAAAAAGCATTAGTTACCGAAACAGATAGATTCAATTTTGATATGTTTGATGGAGAAGATGGATCCTCGGATTTGGCAACAATTATTGATGTTTGCCGCTCCTATCCAATGATGTCGCCAAAAAGAGTTATACTCGTTAAAAGATTTGAAAAGTTTTTTTCAGGTAGAGGCACCAAAAAATTTGAAAACTCGCCCGTTTCGAAATATTTTGAAAACCCTTCTCCTGATACTTTTTTGATACTTACAAGCGAACTCGAAGCCGCAAAAGATCTTGCAAAATTTATGAAAGAAGGAAAAAATCAGGTTGTTTCAAAAAAAATATCTGCTCTGAAATATCCATTTAATTTCTTGATTGAAAATCACAAATGGATTGAATATTCCAAAATTCACGAATCAGAATATCCCAAATGGATTATCAGTAAATTCAAGCAATTAAACAAAACTATCTCCGAAAATGCCGCTCAATTAATAGCCGCTCATTGCAGACAGACTTTGAGAGATATTGATAATGAAATCAACAAACTTGATACATTTACTTTGGATAAAAAATCAATTTCCGAAGATGATGTTTTGCTTCTCGTTGGCTCCACTCGCGAATACAATGTTTTTGAATTGCAAAAAGCAGTTGGAGAGCGCAATCTAATAAAATCAGTTAATATTATGAACAAGATGCTTGCCAATGATAGGCAGGAAATGTTGATTTTGACAATATTAACAAAGTTTTTCACTGTTTTATGGAAATTGTCCGACGAATCTTCTGCCGGAGTAAATCCATTTCAATTAGCAACAAAAGTTGGTATTTTTTCAACACATTTGAATGAATATCAATCTGCGGTGAAGAGATTTTCGGCTGAAGATTTGGAAAATTGCTTCCTTGTTCTTGCTGAAACAGACCTACAATTAAAATCCTCAGGAACCGATAATCTATATGTAATGCATAAAATGCTGTTAAATATAATTCAAAAGTAATTCATTTATTTTGAATTATTTTTATCGCTAAGAGCAATGTTTTTGTAAAAATAGATTAGCGTAATGAGCCATCAACTCGTTGATATTGAATTATATAATCTTTTACGATAAAATAAACCTACTTTTTTTATTGCTGTAATTTAATAGAAATGCGATTTTTTTCTGGAAAGATGCAATCCCTATCTGGATTTTCAAGGGATTTAAATATTTATAATAATTTTAATTCGATAAAATTAATCGTTATTGTTTTCCTATAACAAAGATATCAAAAAATTTAAAATGGGGCTGAATAGTTAATCATTTTCATCACTTTACTTTTATTGAATTTCTTATTCCATAAATCAACGGCAGAAAAATAATGGATATTACAATTGGCAAAAACCATAATCCAAGTGAATCTGATTGATTTTTTGCACTTATAATAATTGAAATATTTAGAAAAGAAAATACAATTACAACCGAAATTTTTAGTAATCTCATCATCTTGCAAGCAATTTTGTATTGTCGCTCAGCATTTTCTTCTGTTATTTTCACAAGATAATTAAATGTATGCGGAAAACGGTTGATAATTGTGATTGCAATATATAGAATTGTTGAAATTATTGGCAGAAAAAGCATATTATACTTACTGCCAAAATCATCAGCTTCGCCAGCATAATTGAAATGAATTGGAATAATTTCAGGCAATTTTGGAAATTCAAATAGCATAAATCCCCAAATAAACAATAACAACAACAAAGTTAGAATTTCTATAATTCTATCAATATTATCGAATTGTATTTTTATTTTTGGGCGAATTTCTTTCATGAAAAAAGCCGCCGGAATTATGTCTCCGGCGGCACATATATTCTACATTTCGTCAATTATGGCATTTAAAGTGGCGCTTGGGCGCATTGCTTTTGTGGTTTTTTCATAATCAGGTTGATAATATCCACCTAAATCATAAGGACTTCCTTGAGCGGAAAGCAATTCAGATGCAATTGTTGCTTCATTTTCTGCCAAAGCAGAAGCAATTTTTGTGAATCTTGCTTTTAATTCTGCATCGCTATTTTGAGCGGCTAATGCTTGTGCCCAATATAATCCAAGATAGAACGAACTGCCACGATTATCAATTTCATTCACTTTTCTTGATGGTAATTTGCCATTTTCCAAGTAAATGCCAATTGCATAATCAAGAGTTTCTGCTAATACCTTAGCTTTTGGATTGCCTGTTTTTTCATAAGCCAATTCCAAAGAAGGCACTAATGCACAATATTCACCAAGTGAATCCCAGCGTAAGTGTCCTTCTTTTACCATTTGTTGAACGTGCTTTGGAGCTGAGCCACCGGCACCGGTTTCAAACAAGCCACCGCCATTCAAAAGAGGAACGATCGAAAGCATACGAGCACTTGTTCCAAGTTCGAGAATTGGGAATAAATCTGTTAGATAATCTCTTAACACATTTCCGGTTACTGAGATTGTATCCAAACCTTTGCGAATTCTTTCTAATGAGAATTTCATAGCATCAGTTGGCTTCATAATTTGAATATCCAAACCGTTTGTGTCGTGTTCTGGAAGATATTTTTCTACTTTTTTGATAATTTCAGCATCATGTCCGCGTTCTGGATTCAACCAGAAAATTGCAGGAGTACCTGCCGCTTTTGCTCTTCTAACTGCTAATTTTACCCAATCTTTAATCGCAATATCTTTAGTTTGGCACATACGGAAAATATCGCCTTTTTCTACATCTTGCGAAAGTAGTGAATTGCCTTCAGCATCAACAACACGAATAATTCCGTCAGCAATAGCTTCGAATGTTTTGTCATGCGAGCCGTATTCTTCAGCTTTCTGAGCCATCAAACCAACATTGGAGACACTGCCCATTGTTGCAGGATTGAATTGTCCGTTTGCTTTTGCATCTTCCAAAATCACATCATACATCGTTGCATAGCATCTATCAGGAATCATCGCGATGCAATCTTGAAGTTGGTCATCGTTATTCCACATTTTTCCGCCATCACGAACTACGTTTGGCATCGAAGCGTCAACAATAACATTATTAGGAACATGAAGATTTGTAATTCCATAGCGAGAATCAACCATTGCAAGTGCAGGTTGAGTTTGATAAACATTTGCAATATCTGCTTCAACTTCGGCTTTTTTATCAGCTGGAAGACGGTCCAATTTATCCAAAACATCCTGCAAACCGTTGTTAAGGTTTGCACCAATTTCTTTCAATGACTCAGCATGTTTATCCAATGCTTCTTTGTAATAAACGGAAACCGCATGACCAAACATAATTGGGTCGGAGATTTTCATCATAGTTGCTTTCAAGTGCAAAGAAAGAAGAACGCCATCTTTTCTTGCTTCTTCGATTTGCTCAGCATAAAATTCTCTCAATGCCTTCACATTCATAACCGATGTGTCAATTACTTCGCCTTCAATTAAAGATAATTTTGGCTTCAATACCTTTACATCGCCATTATTAGCAACAAATTCAATCTTTACATCAGTTGCTTTTTCCATTGTCATAGATATTTCGCTACCGAAGAAATCTTTTTCTTTCATATATGCAACTCGTGCTTTTGAGCCACTTTCGGGCCACGCTTTCATCATTCTGTGAGGGAATTTTTGGGCAAATTTCTTAACAGATGCAGCAGCTCTACGGTCAGAATTACCTTCTCTAAGCACAGGATTTACAGCCGAACCTAAGGCAACAGCAAATCTCTTTTGCAAGGCAAGTTCTTCATCATTTTTTGGTTCTTCCGGATATTCGGGAATATTGTAACCTTTTGTTTGCAATTCTTTGATTGCGGCTTGAAGCTGTGGAATAGAGGCACTAATATTTGGCAATTTAATGATATTTGCATCTGGCTGTTTTACCAAATCACCCAATTGTGCCAAGTAATCAGGAATTTTTTGTTCTTCAGTTAAATTATCAGGAAAATTAGCAATAATTCTTCCTGCCAAAGAAATATCTCTTGTTTCAACATTGATACCTGTTCCTTTAGTAAAAGATTGAACTAATGGAAGCAAACTATAAGAAGCAAGCTCAGGTGCTTCATCGATTTTTGTCCATATAATTTTGTAATCTGACATCGGAAATCCTAAAAATTGTTATAAATCATTTACAGTATAAATCAAATTATTAATCATACAAAATTAGCAATCTTTTGCTTAAATTTCAAATGAAAATGATAATCAATGAATTTTTTAATAATCTTGTTAAATAAATAATAAGATATAAACACCAAATATGCAAGACCAATATGCTTGCATAATTGTCATTCCGAAAGTATTGAGGAATCCAGTTTTTTTATTATGTTTCATTCGTTCTGTCGGTTCTTGCAATTGATAAAAAATATGCTTATGTTTCAAACATTTAATATCATTTTGAATCATAATAGAACTAATTTAATTTAAAAATTCATTTCATTTTACATAGCGATTAACTGTATGAGTAATTATAATATTAGTTAATTCGATAAAACTACTGTTATTCTTAGTAGAAGTCTTATTTTGATAAGTTATTTGTATGTAAATGGCTTAAATACTATCATTATGACTTAAAAACCAAGCATATTATCCAATCTTAGTATTTATATTTGCAATATTTTGTATTTATTTTAATAGTATTTGAATTATATATTTAATATTTTTTATTAATTATATAAAATTTTTATTTATTTATTTAAATATTACATTTTATTTAATCATAATTTTAATTATATGAATC
>JANJUO010000046.1 GCA_024710535.1 bacterium | reverse complement strand
GGGGATAGCACTTTAATCAGCAAAACATCTCCAATACAAATAGGAACTGATAAAGATTGGGTAAATATTTCTGCTGGTAATGAATTCAGTTCTGCAATAAAAAAAGATGGATATTTATGGAATTGGGGATCAAATTTTCATGGTGCTTTAGGAAATGGCTTGTCTCAAGACCATAATTTCCCAATATTAAATGAAAATCTAAATCCAACAACAACAATTGCATCTGCATATCAATTCAATTTGTCTATTGATGTAGATGGATATTTATGGACTTGGGGTTATAATATTTATGGAATGCTTGGTGATGAAACACAGGAGGATTCAAGGTATCCGTTATATGTAAGCAATAAAACAGATTGGAAGCAAGTGTCAGGTGGCTATCATCATTCAGTTGCAATCGATAAAGATAATTATCTTTATATTTGGGGATTGAATATGTTTGGACAACTTGGCGATTCAACGCGAGGTTCAAATGGCAATATTGCAAGAATGGATCAAGAATTCTATTGGAGTTATATCGATGCAGGAAATAGTCATAATATCGCAATAAAGGGATTAATTCATTTTCCAGCACCCGAACTTGTTTATCCTGCAAATAATTCTACAGAACAAGAATTGAATCTTACTTTAAATTGGAATCTTACACCTCGAACAAAGAAATATCAATTGCAATTATCAAATTTGAGTAATTTTAATAGTATTCTACTCGATACATCAATAATAGCAACTGAATACAATCTGTTAAATCTATCTTCAGATAAAACTTATTATTGGAGAGTTAGGGCTCTTGATGGTGTTGATTCAAGTGCTTGGACTGAACCAAGAAATTTCTCTACAATTATTACAAGTACAACCCACAATATTATTTTCAAATCCGGTTGGAATCTTGTTTCATCTTATGTAGCATCGGATTTGCCTGATTCTCTTCAATATGTAACAGCAGGTTTGAACCCAAATCTTGTGATTATGAAGCGTGCAGATGGTAAAATCTTTATGCCGGGTGGATTGAATCAAATTGGTAAATGGGATGTAAAGTTTGGTTATCAAGCATATATGACTAAAGCCGATACACTTGGGATTGTTGGTACAACTGTTATACCTGAGAATACACCAGTATTTTTGAATAATGGTTGGTCGATTATTCCATACTTGAGAAATTCACCGATGAGTATAGTAACTGCTCTTGCTTCGATTAATGATGCCGGTCGTTTGGTAATTGTAAAGCGTGCAGATGGCAAAATTTATATGCCGGGAAGTATTAATCAAATTGGAAATCAATTGCCGGGCGAAGGTTATCAAGCATATCTAAATGCAAAAGATACTCTTATTTATCCACCAAACTCAGCAGGACGAACTTCAAGCAATAACGACATTCAAGATTATGACGCAAGAAATCTAAAACTTGATTATGAATTTACTGGAAATAATGCTTCACTGATTTTGGATATTGATGCAATTGATAATTCTGAAATTGCTGTGATGAATAATGAAAACAAAATTGTTGGAGCAGGAAGAGTTATTGATGGCAAAACAGTAATTGCAATTTGGGGACAAGATGAATTGATTGATGAAAATTCATCCAATTACGAATTACGAATTATGAATTACGATGTAAATTCAGGAAAATATTCTGAAATGAACGGCATAGAATACACAGACATCATTACAAATAAGACTTACAAATCACTGATCTACAATAAAGATGCAGTTTATGTTGCAAAAGCAACTTCCAATAATTTGAAATTATCTGTTAATCCAAATCCATTCTCCAACACATCTGAATTGATTTATGAATTAACAGAAGATTGCGAAATCGAAATCGCTTTATATGACTTAAGCGGCAGAAAAATACTCGATTTGGCAAATGGCACACAAACCAAAGGCACACACAAACTCACAATCAACGCAGAAAATCTCACTTCCGGCACCTACAACATAATCTTAAAAAGTTGCGGGAAGAGCGTGAGCGAACGAGTGGTGGTGGTGAAGTAGTATTAAAATTAACCTTCCGAAGGTTTGAAACCTTCGGAAGGTTAATTTACTTGATATATTTCTGTAAGGTCTATAATAGAAAACTGAAAGCATATCATGAAAGAAGTAAATAAATCTACTTTATCAGGAAAAACAGTAACTGACGGAGTACAAGCAATAACTGACGGAGTAGAAACAGTAACTGACGGAGTAGAAACAGTAACTGACGGAGTAGAAACAGTAACTGACGGCGGAACTGCAACAACTGACGGAGTAGCAACAATAACTGAAATGATCTTTTTCAAAGAGTATTTATTAAACTCAAACCGGTTTGATTTTAATTCGAATAAGTACTTACAAAAAAACCTTTCTGAATGCAAAACAGAAAGGTTTTTATGAAATTTTTTGATAATCTCTAATTATTTGTCCGCTTCGCCCATTACAGGATCGATTGAGCCGATACAAGCCACCACGTCCGAAAGCATCGAGCCTTCAACAAGTGCAGGAAGTGATTGCAAATTGGATGTTGACGGTGAGCGAATTTTCAATTTCCAAGGATGACCGGTGCCATCAGAAACAACAAAGAATCCAAGTTCGCCTTTTGGTGATTCAATAGAAGTATAAGTTTCGCCTTTTTCAGGAGCGGCACCATAATTAATGAGCATAAAATCGTGAATCAATTCTTCCATTTTTGTGTAGATTTCTGATTTTCTAGGGAGCACTTTCTTTGGAATATTTGCATTTACAGGTCCTTGAGGCATCATTGCTAAAATTTGCTTAATTATTTTGATGCTCTCCTTCATTTCCTGAATTCTAACCATATATCTTGACCAGCAATCACCTTCATTAAATGTAATTACATCAAAGTCTAATTTATCATAAACCAAATATGGCTCATCACGACGCAAATCTCTTGCAATTCCAGAGCCACGAAGCATTGGACCGGTTAAGCCCAATTGTATTGCCTGATGCTGTGTGATAACACCGATACCGGCAACGCGACTAACGAAAATTTTATTTCTATGAACAAGTCGTTCACTTTTGTCTAATTCTTTCAAAAATTGGTCTGCCCATTCACCAATCAAAGCCAATACTTTCGGCTCGATATCATTTGCTACGCCACCAATTCTTGTATAACTTGTTGTGAAGCGAACGCCTGCAAACATTTGAATTATATCGTAAAGTTTTTCTCTTTCAACAAATGTCCAAAGAAGTACGGTCATAGCGCCAACGTCCATACAAGTTGAGCCCATTGCCATCAAATGTGACGAAACGCGAGCAATTTCAGCCACCAATGTACGAATCCATTGAGCACGCTCGGGCGCTTCAATACCAAGAGCATTGTCGATTGCAAGCGCAATACCAACATTGTTTGATAGTGGTGAGAGATAATCCAAACGGTCTGTGTGTGGGATAAATTCATGATAGGTAACGTTTTCTGCAAGTTTTTCATAACCACGATGCAAATAACCAAGCTCCGGCACACATTTTATGATATTTTCACCATCAAGACGCAAAACAACTCGAAGCACACCGTGGGTTGCCGGATGTTGAGGTCCCATATTGAGAACAATATCATTTTCTAAAGCATCATCAAAAATTAATGATAGGTCATCATTGAGTAATTCCCTATAAATTTTTTCCTGACGAATGCTATTTATTCTTTCAATTTCGCTATAAGTTCTAACGTTCATATTTTTCTCCGCAAAATCTTGCAGTTTTATTTCAAAATATCATTAAATTGTAAAAAATCAAACAACAAATATATTATAAAAATTTCTAATTTTGAAGTTATTTTTAAATTTTTTTTAAATTTTCAAAACTTATTGTTGATAATTACGTTTTATTTTACGTATTTAGTGTCAAGAACAAAATTTTCGGGTAACTTAGGTGCCAAAGGTAAAAAAAGATGAAAGCAAAATATTTAATTTTAGTGTTGATTGTGTACATTTTTCTTTCGATTGTATTGGTTGAAGTTTACGCACAATCGACTCAATCCGGAAAAGAATTCAGATATGTAAAAAATGAAGCTTTTGGTTTTGGTGAAAAATTGGAATATAAAGTAGGATATAAATTCATTACTGCTGGAACCGGTTATTTTCATATTTTACCTGATCCAATAGAAATTAATGGTAGAAAATGTTTTGATATTAGATTTCAAGTGAAATCGCTCGAAAGTTTAGATTGGCTTTATCGTGTGCGTGATCAATACAGAACTGCTCTTGATGTAGATGGTATATTCCCTTGGGAATTCGAGCAAAGAGTACGCGAGGGAAACTACAAACGCGATTTCAAAGCAACCTTCGACCAATACAATAATTATGCTCATGTAAAAGAAAAAAAATACAAAACTCCCGAGTATGTAAACGATATTGTTTCAGCTTTTTTCTATGTTCGAACTATGGATCTATCCACTATGAAAAAAGATTCAACAATTTATCTACAAAATTTCTTTGATGACACCACTCATACGCTTGCGGTTAGAATCAAAGGCAAAGAAACAATCGAAGTGGAAGCCGGAACATTCAGGTGTGTTGTAGTTGAGCCTATTGTAAAAAAGGGTAATCTATTCCAAAGTGATGGCAGTATATTTATTTGGTTGAGCGATGATGAACGCAAAATTCCGGTTAGAGTTGCCACAAAGATTCCAATTGGATTTGTTGGTGCCGAACTTGTTAAATATAGCGGACTTCGTGGTCCATTAAAGGCGAAAATAAAGTAATGAAAATTCAATCACAACATTCGAGCAAATGCTCTATCATTTTGTTATGATTGGACTTTTGCTTTAAGGTATTCAGAATAAAATATTAAGTCCATCCATTTTGATAGATAGGCAATTATTGTCAAACAAGGATGTTTGAACTACCATATTTAAAAAGACTTAGTAGCACAAGCATCCATGTTTGTTGCTCAAATTTATACTTATTGGACAACTTCAGTAAGCAACACAGGCTCTTCCCCCCCTTTTCAATTTTGCAAATTCACTTAAATTTTTCCTCTTTATCTGACTTTATAATAATTTCAAAAAAATTATTAATTTGTATTTTTTATTAAAATTTCATTAATTTTGTTTTTGATATAAAAGATAAATTAAATTCATTTATATATGGTAAAATTATGACATATTTTCTAAGATTTACAAAAAGTAAAATGCAAATGATTGTGCTATTATTTGTGCTATTTTCATTCTTTAATTTGAATGCTCAATACGAAAGAAAAGTTATTTTTGAAGAATTTTCTGAAGTTTGGTGCGGACCCTGTGCCCAACTTGCTCCTACGCTTTCTAAGTGGCTTGATAATCATCCTGAATATTTGGCAATATACTATTATTCATATTTTGTGATTGATGGAAAGCAGGTGATGACTAATAAAGAGGATTATTCTGCACGAAATCAATTTTATGCAGTTCCGTTTTATCCTTATGCCAGAATCAATGCTATTCTTGCCCCAAATGATGCTTATCCCGGATTTCCAACTGATACAAATTTGATTAATAAAGTTATTGATACAATGACAAAAACCACTCCGGTCAAGCTCGAAATTGTCCAAAATGTTTCAGGAACAATACTAAATGCCAAAATATCAATCTCGAGTAATATCGCATTGAACAACAAAAATTTGTACGTGATGCTTGTTGAAAAAGAAAGAAATTATGCGGCACAATCGAATGGGCAAACTCATTTTCACCATATATTCCGCAAATCACTATCTGCCCCAACTGGCGACCAATTTTCAATGAAATCCGGTGAACAAAAGGAATTTAATTATAATTTCGATTTGAAAGATTATTTGGGTAACGAAATGATTGTTACTGCAATTGTGCAAGATCCACTCATTAGATATCTTTATCAGGCAGAAAGTTCAAAAATATCGAGCGCTATTTGCTTCGAAATCGACAAAAATAATGATAATATTAATGTTTCGCCTAATCCTGTTAATGAATTTTTCAATGTTCAATTGAGCAAAGAAGATGAATTTATAGAAAAAATTGAATTGCTTGATTTACTTGGAAATAATATTGGTGTAATATCATTAGATTATCAAACAAATAAAGTCTATTTGAGCAAAACCGATTTTAATTCAAAAATATTCAATTATGGTGTATTTATACTAAAAGTAAGCACTAATAATAATATTTATACAGATAAAATAATATTTGAATAAACTTGATTAATTAATATTAACAATTTATCTAAAATTCAAAATATTTTTCGTTTAATGATACATTAATTAGATTTTATTTGCAAAACAGTAACAATATAAAAAAAAATTTAGATAATCAAAAAAAAGTATTGTAAAATATAATAAATTCACTTAATTTGGTTTTTTAATTTTAGCATAATTTGTTAAAGTATTGTTAAATTAATTTTATTTAATTGTGTAACTTTTTGATACTTTAATGTGTTTTATAGTTTTGATATAATTTCAAATTAAAATAGTTTTGTTTAACTTTTTTTGAGGGAGTTTTTAATGAAAACTCGTTTTACAAATATTTTCAAGAGTATTCTTGTTCTTTGTAGTGTTGCA
>JANJUO010000094.1 GCA_024710535.1 bacterium | reverse complement strand
GAATATTCCAGACCGTCATTTCGAGGCGACCTTGAAAACAATTTAGGATCAGATTTAAATTGGTATGTGGTTTTTTTTGAAATTAAATTTTATTATGAATTAATATTTTTTGAAATATGATAATATAAACAAAAGAGGAATTTTTTAATTGGATTTTGATAAAGTTGACATTAAGAATTTCCTGAATGATAAATCATTTTCTGTGATTGCATCAACTTTGTTTCCGATAGGAAGTTTATTTTGTTGAGTTTGCTTTAAGACATTATCGAAGTTTTCTTTTGGTGGTAAATTTTCGGATAAATCTGCAAGTGAAGTGATACTTTTTTCAGAAACTCCAAGTAATAGAGTTTTCGTGCCCGCTTTAACAACAAATAATTGGTTTTTGGGCTGTAATGATATTTTGGATAAAATTTCCATTTCGATACCGGAAGCATTTTTTCTGGTTTTGCCTGTATATTTTTTAATCATCCAAAGCAAAACACCAAAAAGGGATACAATCAATCCCAATGTAGCAAATGCTCTTAATATGTTTCCGTCAAACATTTTCCATTTCTCCAAAAATTGATAAAATCCTGCAATTATTTGTAATCGCAGGATTACTTCTTAAGTCCTCTCAGTCTATCCGATGGATCAACGAGTGTAGTGATGCGAATACCAAAGTGCTTATCGATCACAACCACTTCACCCTCGGCAATTTTTTTACCGTTAATCAGTACATCAACCGGCTCGCTTACCAACTTATCAAATTCGATAACTGATCCTCTTCCTAATCTTAGAATTTCTCGAATCAACATATTTGTTCTACCGAGTTCGATAGATACCGGCAACTGCAAATCATAAAGCAATTCAAGTTTCGGATCCAATGGAGAGTAGATAGTTCCTGTTGTGCCATAATCCAATTCGGGAAAATCCGGAGACCCAACACCTCTGGTACCATCCGGTGAATCATCCATATCAGGACTTTCGATGTCTAAATCCAGACCTCCACCCGAAATCAGGGCATCAATTTCTTCTTGTGTCATTGTCATATTAATATTCCTTTTCTTTGTAACTTAAGTCTTCATCAACCAGATCGTCTTCGGTTAATGGACGAATAACTCTAACGGCTTTTTTGCCTTCAACGCTACCAGGTCTTGCGGCAAGTTTTCGTTTTCCTGCAATAAAAATTTCAATTTCTTGATTGATTCTTTGTTTTAATTTAATAACATCGCCTTCTTTTAGTTCCATAATCTCACCAACAGTCAGCGATGTTTTTCCAAGTTCGGCAACAATAGGAAGATATGTATTTGAAATTTGCTGATTCAATACTTGCATATTTTCGCGAATTCTTTTAGGACTTTGACGCAAAGCAGTAGTTGTTACCTGCTGGCGATTTAGTTTTGCAAGCACTTCTTCCAAAGCAAATGTAGGAAAGCACAGATTTAGCATAAAAGTATTATTGCTATTTCCTATTTTTACGTCAAAGGAAACCACAACAACAATTTCAGAAGATGGAGCAACCTGAACGAAGTCCGCTTCGATTTCCAATCTTGAATATTTGAAATTCAATTCAGCAATTGCACGCCAAGCATTTCTCAAATCATATAATCCATGCTCAATAATTCCACGAAGCACTGCCTGCTCGATTGGAGTAATTGTTCGTGGCTTTGGAAGCACCTCCCCTTTTCCACCAAGTAGCAACTCAACGAGAGTCAATGCAAGCTCGGGGCTAACTTCCAAAATGCCGCTACCATCAGTTCCTTCGATATCAAACACATACAAACAACTCGGATTGGATACCGATAAAATAAATTCAGAATAGAATAACTGGTCAACCGATGTTACACTAAATGATACTACTGTTTGTAATTTCGAAACGAGATAATATCCAAAAACTTCCGCAAAATTCTCGTGAAGAGTTTGCAGAGTTCGAACCTGATTCTTAGAAATTCGGTTTGGACGTCTAAAGTCATAATTACTAATTTCGCCTTTTATAACGGGGCGAGCCGTAATTACTTCGTCAACATCCACTCTTCCGCTGTTCATTTCATTGAGCAGACTGTCAATTTCATTTTGTGATAAAACATCAGCCATAATAATCTATCTTATTGTTTAATATATTCAACCAAAATCAAATCTTTCAAAAACTTCTTTTCTCTTTTGAAAATAGGAGTTAAATCATTTTTGAAAAATATTTTCATAGAATCACGTTTTGCTTCAATATCGGATTCGCTCATTGACGCAATTCTTGTATTTACAACATCTTTAATCTTTGCCATTAATCTTTTCATTTCAGGACTTGCGTCCGTTTCAGCGGCGGCACCTTCTTTTGGCTCTTCTCCTTCGGCAAGTTTCTGACGATATTCCAAGCCCAAATTTAACACAATGTACGTTGAAGAACTACGTGGATTTGTAATTATTCTACCAGTTTCTAAGTATGAAGTAGGTTTTTCGTCAAAATAGTCTTCTGCCTCTAATTCTTCAGCCATTTTTTCTTCTTCAGATTTTTCTTTTTTGACTTTCTCCACTTCGCCATGCTTCTTTGTTGTATCAACTCCGGATAGTTTCGAATCGACAATCGATGAAACCATCATATTTACTGCAAAAAGAGTACCGCCAATCAATACTGCCAAAATAACCACACCAATAATAATCATCATTGGTAAAGAAAGAACTGCTTTCTTCTTTTTTGGTTTTTCCGGTTCTTGTTTTTCTTCTGACATAAATCACACCATTAAGTTTATAAAGATAATTTAAAATTCTTATAATATATCGTTCAAGTATTCATTTTATTGAATAATAAATTATCAAAGTTTATATTTGTAAAAATCGTGCCAAATAAATATTATCTCACTTTTTCAAAGACTTAGCAATATTTGCAATTTAATTTGGTTTGAGATTGCTTAATATTAGAACTTTTTTTTGATAATTGTCTAATATTATACATTGGTATTTGATAATTTTAGCCCTTTCGTAATTTCTCTGCAGTTTTGAATTTTTTGAATTCTTTGTTTTCAAATATAATTATTGCAAAGCTTAGGTGCGAGAGTAATTGTATTGTTTGAAAATAGTTTTCGGCAAGTTGTGTTGCACACTCATCTTTCAATTGTCAAAATAATTAAATGAATTAACTTCATTTGATTCGTCAGCTTAAAACCTGCTGTATTGCTGAAATGATTTAATTAAAAGAAAAAAACAGATTCACACAAAAACCATCTTCTCATCCTATTTCAAACACAATTTCAGACAATAATTTCCAATTCCTCGCTCCATTCTCCGTATCCTTTCTTGTTTCTTGCTCTAACTTTGGCAAAATATTTTCCGGCAGATAGTTTATGATAAAATACTTGTTTCTTTCCTGAGTAAATTTTTGTAAATTCTGCATTTGCATTTGATTTTTTTATCTCTAATTCGTAACTTGTTGCTTTTGTTTCACTTGTCCAAGAAAATTCAGAAGATGAAATTGAATATTGCAAGTTTTCTGGTGCATTTATTCGCTTGCCTGTGCCTCGAGTTTTGGGAACAACCATTCCAATTGAAGTAATTTTTAATAGATTTTCGAAATACATCGAAAGCCACCACGCTTTCAACAGTTGCAAATTCCTTGTATCCTCTTGAAAACGCTGATCATATTCTGCTTTTATATGCTTCAATTCTTTTTTTGCGGATTCTTGCTTTTGCAGAGCCTCCAAAACCTCGTCTTTTGCGGCAGTTAAGCGTTCAACAATTACTTCCGGCATTTCAATTGCCAAATCTTGGTCTTTATGATCTGCAACAATGCGAAGAATATGCTCAACTTTTTGTAATTTCAAGTATCTATCGCGAGGATATGGAGTGGAAAATTGAAAATCTGCCAGAAAAACGGGTTCATCTTTATAAATATTCAAAGCTAAACTCTTAAAATATTGATATTCTTTGTCCATTTTCTCTAAACATATATCAACACGTGTAGTTGCAGATTGCTTTCTATTGTTGGTTGCTCCATATTTTACACTCAAATTACTAAAAGTAGCTTCACAAGTTAAAGCCCATTCATAAAGATGTTCCGGTAGTTGTAAAACTGATTGCAATGATTCAATCTTATTATTAATCTGCATTAATCTTTCAATTCTTGTTGAAAAATTATCCATCACAAAGTTATTATTAGTAATAATTGGCATAAAATTGACCTATTTAATTATTATAATTATAAATTCAAGTATTAAGACTAATAATAATAGTATTTATTTTATAAATAATTGTTATA
>JANJUO010000140.1 GCA_024710535.1 bacterium | reverse complement strand
ACAACACAAAATTTGAAATTTGAACATTCTGATGTAACACCATCTTATTTAACCACTCCTCAAGCTCAAGCTCCAGAAGGACAGGCAACAACTGTAACTCAAACATTCAAAAGAATTGATGATAAAGTTGGCAGAAATGATATGTGTCCTTGCGGTAGCGGCAAGAAATACAAAAAATGTCATGGTCAATTGGAAGAACTTGTATAGATATAAAAAAGAAAAACCCCTCGAAATTGAGGGGTTTTTTATTAATTGTTATGTTGGTTGTTACAATTTATCTATTAATCATAAATTTATGAATAGTTGAATTATTTTTATTGTTAAATTTTAGCATATATATTCCATTTGGCAAATGATTAACAGGTATTTTTATGTTATTCAAACCATAATTCAAATCAGAATTTGTATTATAAACCACTTCTCCAATTGTATTGATAATTTCAATTTCTGTTGATGAATATGAATCAGTCAATAGTTCAATATTAAGAAAATCGAAAGCAGGATTTGGATATGAATTTATCATAATTTTTGGAGAATCATCTTCTACACTTGATTCAATAATACAGAAATCAAATTTATTATTATCTTTGAAATCATCTCCTGGCACAATAACTAAGTCCTTACCGCTTGCACTCTTGATTTTAGCGCCAATTTGATTAGACATTCCTGTGCCGTAAGCATCGTTTACAAACAAACTATAGCAACCTGTTGGAAGACACAAATCTTCTGCAAAAAGCCCTTGGTTATTAAAAGCATTACCAGCAAAAAGTACGTTGAATTCATTATCATAAACTGCCCAATCATATCTACCAATCATATCAACAGCATAAATTTCAATAACTGCTGTTTTTGGTAATTGTTTAGGTGTAAATTCTAATTCAAGCATATTATCATCTGTATCAGCTTCATCAATTTGGGCTTTCAAACTATCAATTTTTACTGTAAATCTATTAACTGATTGATCAATAAAAGTGACATTTTGCATTGGATAAAATGATTGATTTCCGGCAAGAATATATTCATTCAATTTCATTGTTTTTACTACACCGTTTTGGGATTCGGTAATTGTGATTGAGTCGATTGGCAGAGTTCCAGTATTGTTGATTTGGAACACAAAGCCATCTTCATTACTCAAATTGCAAACAGGCAGTACTTCAGGAACCATATTTTCAATACTGATTGAAGCATTCACAAATGGAAAGAAAGGCACACTAAAGAATGCAAAATCGTAAGAATCGAATCCTTTTCTTTGCGCCAAAGTATATGTACCATCTGCATTTGTAATTGTTAATTTGTAATCAAAATTTGCATTTGAGGCAATTGCCTGAAACATATATACACCATTTTTCATACAATAGGAATATTCATAAGTTTTACCAATATCATTTGTAGAATAGCTTACTTGATCAATAGCTTCGAAATTTTCAGCATTGTAAATTGCCCAAAATGTATAATCACTTGTTTTGTTTACCTTAACTTGTAGATTAATAATTGTTGCCTCAACGAGTTCAAAATCAATAGAAACCAATGATGGTGTTAATCCAATTACATCAATTCCATTTGGCTTATCAACAATAATTGTCATTGAATATTTGCCTAATTCTGTAAGATTAGTATCAAGGAAATCAATTCTTCTTGAGCCGCCTGATGGTACACTTTCAGAGAAATTATAAGTATAAGATTTATCGTAAATTAATTCTTGACCATTATTTTTGATTTGAATATGAATATCAAATTTTGACAATGGATTTTTTCCAAAATTTCTAACTAAAAGTTTTCCAAATTCCAAATTCCCTTCACAAGATGCAACAATTGTATCGCCATCATATTTGATAATTTCAACAAAATCATCAAATACTGGTGCTTTATCAAGTTCGGTATGTTCTGCAATCCATTGTTCATAAAAAGCAACGCGGGTATAAACAGATGCCTGTTTGGCACCACCACAAATATTTCCCCATGAAGTAATTCCGGCAAGTGCCCATTCATTATCTCCATTTTTCACAACGAAAGGACCTCCACTATCACCATGACAACCACTGATGCCGCCTTTTTCCAAGCCCATTGCAATCATTGTTTCGTTTACTACCCAATTGCCAATTTCACCTTGCTCTATACTTTCTTTAAACCATGTATTTGCTGTATCGTTATGAATAATTGGAATTTCTACTGCTTGAAGCGAATCCGGTGCATTTCCTTGATAAGTCAATGTTCCCCAGCCGGAAATCAATCCGCTAATGCCTGGATTTGTTAATCCATTATTTTCATCATTTTTGGTAATCATCGGAACAGATTTTGCTTTTGGAGTAGATAAATCAATTGGATTTTGCAATCTTATTAATGCAATATCATTATTGATTGGATCTGACTCATAATTTTCATGAACAATTATTTGTGCAATTTCCATTATCTGACCATTCATTGCGGCACCAGTTAAGGTGGAAGTGGAGGCAACAACGCGCATTTGCTCGGCATCCACTCCTTCTAAGCAATGCGCTGCAGAAATTATCCAATATTCATCAATGATTGTTCCGCCACAAAATTGGGTGCTGATTCTCTGCTCTTGATCATCATATCTGAATAATGCCACTTGCCAAGGTGCCTGCTCAATTTTAATTGCTTTGCCGCCAACTATTTGCAATTGGTCTTCAAATTTATTTTGTGAAAAAACGAAATTATATTGCAATAGCAAAATTGTAATCAAAATTCCAAATTTTGAAAATGTGTTAAACATTTTGTTTCCTATGTAAAGTTGTACAAAATTATATATACTAATTTTTGAAGAAAAAGTTGCAGGAAGAGATAAAAAAAAATTATAATTTAATTATTTAATCTCTCCAAACAAGGTCAAAAAGGAAGAATGAAGCAGTTATCATAATG
>JANJUO010000138.1 GCA_024710535.1 bacterium | reverse complement strand
GAGTGAATGCAGTTCCATATATAATAAATATATGAACTATATATATCATTAATGTATGATTTCCTATTTTTGGAATAATACTTGGAATTTTAAAAAAAGTTGCTATGAATGCAAATATTCCTGATGCAAATAGTACCGAGCCAAGATGAAGAAACAAAATATTCTTCATAAATAGTTCCCTAAATACTTCAATTGCCGTCATTTTATAAAGAAATGCCAGATAATCGCCAGAAAAGAATATCAAAAATAATCCAATGAATATCAAAGAGAAAATAAATAGAAAATTATTTGGAGAAATTTTCTTTTGATTGAGTAGAAATCCCAAAAATGCTCCCCAAAGCACAAATCCATTCCAAGGAATTATTGGAAAATTCGATCCAAATTTTATCGTAAAGAAACTTGCTATCGGAATAGGTAAATTATTTATAAATGAAGATTTTTCAATAATTGGACTAATTAAAAAAATTGTTAAAGCAAGAGTTGAAAATAGAAAACCGGCATTAATTTTTGTAATTTTAGAAATTTTATATAGCAAAATAATTAAAAGAATTCCAAATCCAATGCTATGAAGCGTATCAATAGCCCAAAAAGGCATCATCTCTTTTGATGAAATATCAAAAAATTGCGTAAAATTAGCCGGCTGAAGTCTTAATAAATATCCTAATCCAACAAGCATCAAAAACCGATTGATTCCCTTTCTGATTCGAGGATTTGATATTTCCGGCTTATCTGCACGAAATAGCAAATATGAGAAAATTGTACCCGATGCAAAGAAAAAAAGCGGTGCCGTCATTCCTCGCAGTGTCGCCCAAATTAAATAAATAAAGTTTGTAGTGGTTTGATATTGCGATGATAATGTTACTTCGATAAAATGCCCTTGCACCATCATCAAAATAGCGTAAGCTCTTAGCAAATCAATGAAAATAACTCTGTTTGAGTTTGGAGAATTAGCAATTGAAGTGTTCATTTTGAATTTAATCGTTTACCAACTACTTCCCAAGCAGTTTCTTGCAAAATCTTAGCAATTCGGGGTTCAATTGCACCGATATAATTTATTCCAATAGGAGATTGTTCGGTCAAAAAGGCGTAGAAACAGCAGGCTATAAGGTAAGTTCCTTCTTTGTTCGGGTGTTTGTAGTCTGCGTATAAGTTAATTTCGGGATATTTTTTGAGCATTTTGCTAAATGCCAGCCCAACGGGAACAACTCGACAGCCAAGTTCGTTTCCTATACTGTTGTAAGCAGATGCTAATAACGGGGTCATTTCATCGTTACCCTCGTAAGCCCATGTCATAAAGAAAATAGTTTCGGCTCCACACTCAGAAATACTTTCGTAGAACAATTTTGCGTATTTGTAGAAGTCCGGCTTGTTAGAAATCGGGTAGTTGCTGTATTCTTGGAGTATGACTTTGTCCCAGTGGTATGCGTTTATCTTGACTAAGGCATCGCCTTTTTTAAAATGGCCTATTAATCGTTCGCCGCCGACTGCAACTTTATCATAGTGGATTTTTAATTGTGGAATGGAGGATGCAAATAGTCTTCCTAATTCTACATCTACTCCATCGTTGTAATGGGTGAAACTATTGCCGATAAAAAGTATGTTTAGGGGCTCTTTGCTCCAGTCTTTTTCGGTTGCAAACACATTTGAAATATAATCGCAGGAAATACTGCCTGCGATTATTATGAAAAGGAAATGCAAAAAGATGATCTTTTTGAAAAAATCTGTGTATCTCATGCTATATTTTTTGGATTTAATAATCAAAAATTATCTCAAATTCTTGTAAAAATTAATTAAGCCATTTGTGGATGCGTCATGGGAATTAATTTTTTGTTCATTGTATTGTAGTTCGTTAAGAATTTTGCCTGCTAATTGTTTGCCAAGCTCTACGCCCCATTGATCGAATGAATTAAGTTGCCAAATGATGCCTTGAACAAAGACTTTATGCTCATACATTGCAATCAGATTGCCTAACATATTCGGCGTAAGCTTTTTATACATAATCGTATTAGTTGGAGAATTGCCCGGAAAAACTTTATGCGGCAAAAGTTTCTTAATTTCCTCCTCTGGTAAACCTTGAGACTTCAACTCGTGACTTGCTTCCTCTATCGATTTGCCTTTCATCAGCGCCTCAGTTTGAGCAAAGAAATTCGCAAGGAGAATATCATGATGCTCATCGATTGAATTATGAGAGTGAACTGCGGCAAGGAAATCCGCAGGAATCATCTGCGTTCCCTGATGAATTAATTGGAAGAACGAATGCTGAGCATTGGTTCCACAAGTGCCCCAAATTACCGGACCGGTGGAATAATTTACAAACTCGCCTTTTCTATTGACCCTCTTACCGTTAGACTCCATATCCAATTGCTGAAGAAAATCCGGAAATTTAGAAAGATATTGGTCATAAGGAATAATTGCGTAAGTCGAAGAATTAAAGAAATTTGCATACCAAACACCAAGCAACGCCATAATGATAGGAATATTCCTCTCGAAAGGAGTTTCGCGGAAATGAACATCCATTTCGCACGCCCCAGTAAGTAATTCTTCAAAATTATCCCAGCCGATAGCTAAAGCAATCGACAAACCAATTGCTGACCAAAGGGAATATCTTCCGCCCACCCAATTCCAGAATGCGAACATGTTTTTTGGGTCAATTCCAAATGCGACACAAGCTTTTTCATTGGTAGAAAGAGCAACGAAATGCTTTTTGATATCGCTTTCCTTGTTAGCAATTTTTTCTAAGATCCATTTTTTAGCAGTTCGAGCGTTGGTCATAGTTTCTTGAGTCGTGAAAGTCTTAGATGCAATCACAAAAAGAGTGGTTTCCGGATTCAACTTTTTAAGTGTCTCCGCAATATCAGTTCCGTCCACATTAGACACGAAATGTACATTCAAATTTTTTACTTTGTAAGGCTTGAGAGCTTCAACAACCATCGCAGGACCAAGATCTGAGCCGCCAATTCCAATATTTACCACGTCAGTGATAGCTTTGTTTGTACAGCCCTTCCATAATCCAGAGTTAACGGTATCAACAAACTCTTTCATTTGTAATTTTACAGCGTTAACTTTAGGCATCACATCCCAGCCATCTGCTTTTATAGACTTATTTGATTTATTTCGAAGCGCCGTATGCAGAACTGCCCGGTTTTCAGTGAAGTTTATTTTCTCTCCTTCAAACATTTTCTCAATCCAAACATCTAATTCCACCTTTCTTGCTAAATCAAAGAGCAATTTCATTGTTTCGTGATTGATAATATTTTTGGAATAATCGAAAAGAATGTTGTTGAACTTAATCGAAAAAATATCGAATCTATTAGCATCAGCCGCAAATAAATCGCGCATTTTAAATTTAGAAATATTTTTGTGATGGTCGGATAATTCTTTCCAAATTTTGTATTCAGTTATTTGCATAAAGCACCATAAAAAAATTAGTTTTCAAATTATAATTATTCAAAAATAATCAAATACACATTAGTATAAAAAAATTAATATACATATTTTTTTTTATTTGGTTTGAAAATATAAGAATTATCATTTATTTAAAAAAAAACACCTTCTAAAGCATAAAAAACTTCAGAAGGTGCATTAATTTATTAAACTGTTACGAATTAAGAAACAAATGGAGCTTTCACAACTTCAGCTGGAAATCTTTTGCCGCGTGCTTCGATCTCAATAATAGTTCCAAGGGCTTTGAATTCTGCTTTTACATATCCCATTCCAATTGGCTTGTTTAAAGTAGGAGATAAATTTCCGCTTGTAACAAAACCTACCTCTTCATCACCAACAAAAATCTTGTAATGATGTCTTGGAATAAATCTTTCCGCATTGCTTACAAACGCAACCAGGTTTCTTTTTGGCTTTTCTTCTTTAACTTTTGTGAGAATATCGCTTCCATTGAACTCGCCTTTTGCTAATTTAGTGATCCATCCCAAACCTGCTTCGAGCGTATTAGTATTTTCATCAATATCATTACCATATAGCATATAGCCTTTTTCTAATCGAAGAGTATCTCTGCAACCTAAGCCAACAGCTTCGATGCCAAATTCTGCACCAGCTTCAAAAATAGCATTCCAAACATCTTTTGCAACTTCTTCACTGCCACGGAAATACAATTCATAGCCTAATTCACCTGTATAACCAGTTCTTGAGATAATCATTTCAGTATTTGCAAGATTTCCAAGTTTGAAATTGTAGTATTTCAAATTATCATCACTCATATCAGTAGAAGTAAGTTTCTGCAAAGTAGCACGAGAATTTGGTCCCTGAACAGCCAAAAGATTAACATCATCAGTAACATTAGTTAATTCCAAATCCATACCTTCTGCATTTTTCACGCACCAGTTCCAATCTTTTTCGATATTAGCGCCATTAACAACCAGCATATAGAAATTGTCATCAATGTAATATACCAGCAAATCATCAACAATACCTGCATTTTCAAAGCACATAGCAGAATATTGAATGCCCCATTTTGCTAATTTCGAAGCATCATTAGTAGTAATTTTCTGAACAAATTTCAAAGCATCGTTACCACGAACTTCAAATTCGCCCATGTGAGAAACATCAAACACGCCAACAGAATTTCTAACCAAATTATGCTCAGCAATAATGCCTTTTGGATATTGAATTGGCATAGTGTAGCCGGCAAACTCAACCATTTTGGCATTGAGTTGCTTATGAATTTCAGTAAAATTAGTTGTTTTAATCATTTTTTTAATTCCTAAAATTATATAATTTTGAGTTCAACAATTTATTAAGTGAATATTTTAATATATTTAATTATCAATAGTTTATCTTACTTCGATAAATTCTCTCATCTTTTCGAACTTTTTAATTCCAATTCCTTTCACTTTCATAATTTCTTCAGGAGATTGGAATTTTGAATTATTTCGGTAATCAATAATTTTATCGGCAGTTGCCTCGCCCACTCCCGGTAATTTCATCAATTCAACACGAGATGCCGTGTTTAAGTTAATTTTTGCATTTACCTGCGGCATTTCTTTTTTCTTTGCAGAAGGAAAAAATTCTTCCTTTTTAACCACAGTATCTGCACTTTTTAATTCTTCAACAACATCGCCCTTTAAATCCGTACCAATATAAGTAGTTTTTTCTGCTTCCGCAATACTGTCAAGCGTATTGTAAATATGAGTATTAAGCAACTCAAGTTCATTTGCTTCATTATTGTTGAATTGCTTAATAATCAAGCCTGCAACAAGTCCGCCCAAAATTACACCAAGAACGGCAATTTCATATTTTGCCAATCCAAGTGAAGTCTTAACTTCATTGATGAAATTTGAGCCACTCATTTTATATTAATTCCATCAAAGATTTATCCAATAACTCTCTTCTTCTTTGAACTTCGGATTCCGACCAAGATATTTTGATTTGAATTGAAATCAATCTGCTAATAATTGCGTCAGATTGATGCAAATCAAGATTATTATAATCAGGTAATTCTTTGTAATTATGCAATCCTAATCTGTTGGCAGTGATGAGATTAGTGATATGCTCCCATTTACGGATATAATGCCAATTATTATCATACCAATAAAATACTCCATCAAAACCATTTTTTTGCAAAATAGAAGTCAAATTTCTTGCCTGCTCTTCTGTTTCAGCAAAGAATGAGATAAAAGTTGCGCTATCCCCTTTTTTATCAGGAACATTTCTTAACTTTATAAAATCGTATTTGAGCAGAATTTCTTCAAGCGCAATTTGATTTTTTCTTTGAATTTCGATAATTTTGTCAATTTTCCTCAATTGTGCCAATCCGACAGCCGCATTTAATTCACTAATTCTATAATTCATTCCAATAATTGGGTGCCCTTCCTTTCCTCTGTCATTTCCAATATGGTCATGACCGTGATCCGAATACGCATCAGATTTTGAATAAATATCATAGTTATTTGTTATAATTGCACCACCTTCTCCGCAGGTAATTGTTTTAACTGAATCGAACGAAAAACATCCTACATCGCCAAAAGTACCAATTTTTTTGCCATTAAAATCGGAACCTGTTGCTTGGCAAGAATCTTCAACTAAGAAAATGTTTTTTGATTTGCAAATTTGCTGAAGTTCATCGATATGAGCCATCGAGCCACACATGTGAACAACGATAACCGCCTTGGTTCTATCCGAAATTTTAGATAAAACAGACTTCGGAGATAGGCATAAAGTATCATCAACATCGGCAAAAATTGGAATTGCTCCAACAGCAATCACGGCTTCAACAGTAGCAACAAATGTAAATGGAGGAACAATTACTTCGTCATTTGCACCAATACCCATTGCTGTTAATGCGGTTGTGAGAGCACTTGTGCCACTTGAAAGCAATAAGCAATGCTCCACATTCATATATTGAGAAAACTCTTTTTCAAACGATTTTGCTTTCCAATGATCATTACGAGCATTATCAAATCCATATCTAAACAAGACGCCGGTTGATAATACATCATTAACTTCTTTTCTTTCTTCATCACCAAAAATTTCAAATCCGGGCATATTTCACCATTTTGATTAAAAAACAATTACAAAATTAGCAAAAAAATAAGTATGTTATTACTCATTTTAAAAAATTAAGTTTATTCCAACTTTAAAATTTAGTCCATTTTGTGGAAAACCATGAAAAGTTTCATAATAACTATCCAAAAAATTATTGATTTCCACAAAAACTGAAGAATTTGCTTTGAACTTTTGAGATACAAACAACGATACATTATAAAAATCTTTCAAAGTTTTTGTAATTCCGTATTCATAATTATAATCATATCTCTCACTAATCATATTGATTCTCAAATGATATGCAAATCCAATTGATAATTCTTTATAAAAATCAAGAAAAATACTATTCTCAGGAAATGTTAAATTATTATCTATATTAATATAATTTCC
>JANJUO010000060.1 GCA_024710535.1 bacterium | reverse complement strand
CCAGCCTTCGGTTTCGTTGACGGTGGCGCCCTGCTTGCTCTGGTCGATGAGGGTCTGGGCGTCGAGCGGCACGGCGGTCTTGAGGTCCATGCCCTGGGTGTACTGGTATTGCTTGAAGCTGGCGTCGAGCGGGATCCAGGTGTCGCCCGCCTTGTTGACGGCGCCGCGGCTGGGGACGTAGTCGACATACGCCTCGACCCAGACGTGTTCGAGCTTGAAGGCGATGACCTTGCCGCCGGAGACAATGGCGACGTTGGGAATGCCGCCCTGCCCCAGCAGGCTTTGCGCGGCTTCGGGTTTGCTGACGCCGCCGACCCAGTTCATGACCTGGTCGGCGGGCATCTGCACGGTGCCGTAGGCGTAGCGTGCGGGAATGCCGGCGGCGCGCAGGAGGGCGATCTCCAGGCTGGCGGTGTCGAAGGCGTTGCCGCGTCTGGATTGCAGGGTGAGGTCTGCGCCCTGGATGGAACCGTAGCTGGGGATGAACTCGATGTTGTTCCGCACCCAGTTGTGGATCTGCACGGGGTTGTTGTCGAGCGCGGCGGCCTGGGCGCGGATGGCGGGGGTGAGCTGGACGTCTTCGGTCTCGGCCAGATCAGCGGCGGTGGGGGTGGCGGAAACGGCGGTGCCGGGCAGGCTGATGCCGGAGAGGCTGCCGGCGGCGGCGAGGGTGTAGGGCTGCCAGCCGTGAAGTTTGCGCGGGGAGAACAGGCCTTGCTTGAAGCCCTGCTCGGTTTCGATCGGTGCCCTGACCTTGCTGTTGGGGGTGCCGAAGGGCAGTTTGTTGGGGTCGGTGGGGGTGTGGGTCTTCTTGTTCGGATGGGCGGCCATGAAGGCGGCGAGTTGCTTGAGCGGGCTGCTGATATCGGCTTGGCTGGCGTCGGCGGTGAGCACGGCCTGCATGAGGCGGTCGTATTCGGCGCGGCGTTCGTGGTAGTCCTTGACAGCCTGATCGTGGCGCAGCAGGAGCTCGGCGGGGAGCTTGCGGTCGACGAGATGTTTGCGTACGGCGTCGAAGCCGGCATCGGCGGCAGTGGCAAGTTGGGCGAGTTCGGCCTGCCTGGCCTTGAGGGCCTTGAGTTTGGCGGCGCGGTCGACTGCGGGGACGACAGGTTTGCCGCGTTCGGTCTTGATGCGCAGATCGGGGCCGACGGCGCGGTCTACCATATCCTACTCGCCGCCCTTGTCGCCGGCGCCAGGCGGCACGGGCCGGGCGGACTCGGGCTCGAGTTCCTTCAACAGGTCGTGGATTTCAGCCAGAAGACGGGACTGCTTCTCGGCCAGGGTCTCGGGGACGGCAGGACGGGTAGCGTAGGACTTGCCGGCCTTGACCACCTTGCCGCTCTTGCCTGCCTTCTGCATCTGCACGGCAGCCTGCAGGGGCTGGGTGACCAGGGAACTGAAGGTGATCAGGACAACCCAGGTGATGCGGCGGAGGATGGCGGTTGGAAGCACGATGGTCAGTGGCGTCCTGACAGTTGCGGTGACCCATGCAACCCGTGAAGAACCCGCCTGTGAGAACCAATACGATAACCCTGTGGATTCAAAAGCCAGTCAGTCGCTGCAAAAATGTAGTCGTCCTTGTCATTGACAACCTGAACTCCCAATACATTTTCACCAATAAAGTTTCTTGAATCAATTAGTCGCTTTTGCCAGGACATGAACTGCGGCCAGCCCCTAGATACCCCATTATCCATAGGCACCGCCTCAAGAAATTCACATATCCCTTTTGTTTGTATTCTGGCCAGTTCAGCACGATCCGATTCAGCAGCGAACTCAGTAATGAAATCAGGTGCCCAAGTTACACAGTAATTTCCAATTTCAAAGAGTTCTGGCGCACCCAAACTAGCCGGTATGGTGACGCCACTACCAACAGTCCATTTCCGTGCCGGCGGCAACAAATAGAAACGCTTCATTATGTCAATAAACGACTTTCCTGCTTTCGCGTCCATAATGAGCAACCGCTGCATGGATTTTGTTAGCAGTTGCTTCTTGTCCAGTTCAGCAAGCCCAAATACCTGATCGATGCTTCCATAGATCGGATGAGCAGGATCAGTAATCCCTCCAACCAACTCTACCCCGCGCCGATCGGGTATGTGGCTAAGGCCGATAATCGCCAACTCGATATAACGGAGGTTCATCGACTCGGCAAGGCCTTCCAATATTGTTCGACCCTCATCACGGCTTTTCATCGCCAGCACATATGCCGCTTGGGCGGCGATTCGTAAGGGCTGCCCCAATAGTGGCAACATCTTGGGCACAATCCTTTCTGCCGGCAGAGCGCAGAGAGCATCAGCATGGAAGTAACCAGCGGGCTGCTGCACATCCTGAATCAACAAGTCGACACACTCATCAGTCATACTTTGCGCACGACGAATCAATTCAGCATCGCCCCAACCGGAAGAACTCGGCTGATATTGTTCAGTGACTGGATGGGTACTTAGGCAATTATGTGTAAGCCCTAGAATCCCCAACGGGTCATCGATGGCATGAAGTGCTATGGCCGCATAATTCCGGTATCCGAGCGCACGACAGTCTAAATATTCGATGACGAGTTCACGAATTTCGTCGTCGCGCACAAGGGCAGGGTTGACCTTGGCGAGGTAACCCAGGGCAGATAGTGCCTGCGGACTATTAAAACCAATTCGATCTTTCTTATCATGCGACTCTGAAACGAGAGCCTTTATGACAAGCTCTCGAATGTTGCCAGGACAGGTGATCATCATGCTGTTAGCAACTCACATATCAATAG
>JANJUO010000033.1 GCA_024710535.1 bacterium | reverse complement strand
AGGAACTTGCAAAACGTCAAGATGAATTAGCCGAAGAAACAAAAAAAGCAAATCCAAATTCAGCCGAACAAAGAAATGAACTTGCAAAAAAACAAGAAAAACTTCGCCAAGAAATGAATAAATTGAACGAAGATTTGAAAGCATTGGAAAAATTGATGAAAGACATTGGCGAGAATGAAATGCCAATGGACATGATGCAAGATGCTAAAGATGCTTTGGATGCCAATGATACTAATTCCGAAATGCAATCTGCCGAAGAATCTGCTAAGGGCGGTGAAATGGATAAATCTTCCAAATCACAGAAAAAAGCAAGTTCGAATCTGAAAAAGTTCGCTAAGAAAATGAATGAAATGAAAAATCAATTGAAAAAAATGGGCAAAGAAGAGGCAATTCGTAAGATGGAAAAAGCAGTTTCCGATATGCTGAAAATCTCGAAAGAGCAGGAAAATCTGAAAAATCAAACTGCAAAAGCCGATTATAATTCAACTAAATTGCCGGATTATGCTCGTCAGCAAGCAGAAGCATTCGAATCTCTTGCAAATGTAGCAAATTCGATGGTTCAATTGTCGCAAAAATCAATGTCAGTTACTCCTGAAATGGGTGATGCAATGTCTGAAGCATTGCAAAATATGCAAAAATCTGTTGAGCAATTGGCGGAGCGTCAGGCACGTCAAGCATCTCAAATGCAGACAAATGCTATGGGTGCTATGAATAATGCAGTTGGACAAATGCAGGATATGGTAAATAAATTGAAGGAATCCGGACAAGGTTCGTGCTCCAATCCCGGTGGTCAGGGCGAAGGTCAAGGCGAAGGACAAAGTTCGGGGCAAGGGCAAATGGGAATGGGTATGCAACAGCGTATGCAGCAAATGGCGGCACAGCAACAAATGATAAATCAAGCACTTCAGCAAATGATGCAAGGGGGAATGAATAATAGCGGGAATATGTCGCAAGAACAGCAAGCACAGTTGCAAAGGCTATCAGACCAGCAGGGGCAGGTTCAGAAATCTATGCAAGATTTGGCAAATGACCAGAAAAAATTTGCTCAGCAAGGCGGTGATAAGCAAAAAGCCGATGAAATGCAGAAATTATCCAATGAATTGAAAGAAGTGATGACTGATATGCGAACCAAAGGCGTTACTCCTGAAACTTTGAAAAAGCAAGATAGAATTTTATCGCGTTTGCTGGATGCAATGCGTTCGGAAAATGACCGTGATTACGAAAAAAATCGTGAATCCAAAACCGGCAAAGAATATAACGCAGAAAGCCCGAATGCAATAGATTTTTCTACACAAGAAGGCAAAAACAAACTCATTCGCGATATTCTAAATAATAGCAAAAATAAGTATTCAAAAGATTACGAAAATCTAATCCGAACTTATTTTGAGAATTTGGAACGCCAATAATTCCCAAAAATCAATTCAAAAAGTATCACAGAATAATTTTCTAAAAAAGCAAAAGCCCCGATGTTGGGGCTTTTTTTTGTTATAAATTTTATGAGTTCTTGATTATTTAAAAGAAATACACTATTGATTTTATAGTAACACAAAATTTTTTAAAATGAAAATTCCTTGTAAATCCAGTATGCATTTCTTGAATTAAGACAACCGATGTTTGTTTTTTAATCGCCACAACTTCTAAAATAGATTCATCATATTTTTTGCAAAACATCGGATGGAACGCAATTAAAACTAATAATATTTTAACATCATTCTATCTCTATCTCATCAATTTTCTTCATAATTCTATCAGTTTCAGTAAGGGCAACTATAATTTTTTGATAATGCATTATGTCCTCAAATTCTAATTTCCTACCATGGAATATTTCCGCTTTATTTTTAGATTGTTTCATTGCTTACTCCATTAATTTCTTAAGTGCTTTTTCATCTGGAAGTATATTAATAAATTGCTCTGGTAATTTGTTACTCGTGGTATAAGTAGCAACTCCCATAGCTTTGTTAAAATCTCGGAAAGCAAATTCAACTACTTTATTTTGTTGCTCCTTACACAAAATAATGCCTATGGACGGGTTCTCATGTGGCTTTTTTACATATTCATCAAGCACAGAAAGATAAAAATTCATCTTCCCTAAAAATTCCGGCTTAAACTTTCCAGTTTTTAACTCAAATGCAACCAATGCTTGTAAGGTACGGTTAAAAAATAGTAAATCTATAAAATATTCATTTTCATCAACCACAAGCCGATATTGATTGGCAACGAAAGTAAAATCAGTTCCCAATGACATTAGGAATTTTTTTATATTTCCTACAATTTCACTTTCCAAAACTTTTTCATCTTCGGCTTCTTCGTCTGAAATTCTGACAAAATCCAGTAAATAATGGTCACGAAATGCTGATAATGCTCTGATTTTATTATCTGAAATTGAGATTGTTTTGTCAAAATTATTTGGGAATTTTGCCTGCTTGTCATATAATTTATTATCCAAATGATGCTTTAAAGTTTCTACAGACCAGAACTCCTGAGCCGCTTTCATTATATAAAAAATTCTTGCTTCAAGCTTTTTTTCTTTCATCAATATTTCGCAATGTGCTGTAAAGCATACATTGGTAAAAGCTGATTCTAATTGGCTAATTGTTAATGAGCCAAATGATTTTAAGTGATTTTCTAATTGGCTAATTGGTAACGAGCCAATTGAATTTGAATTCATTTTAAAAAACCCTGATTCATATTCGAAAAAAGTTCTCCATTCTTCATAAAACTGTCTCATACGTTTTAAATTAGGGTATGAAAAACCTCTTAGCCCCTTCAATTCAATTTGCAAATCAGAAGAAAGCCGCTGAATTGTCTTGCTTCCCCATTTTTCAGAAGAAACCTTTTCAGAAATGGTTTTACCTGTTTTTAAGTATAAATGAAGTAATTCCTTATTAGCCACTTGTGAAACTAAAAAGCGACTTTTTAGAATTTCTTCTTTTATCTGCTTAACCGTTACAATATAATCATCTAAGTTCATAATTTTCCTTTTTTCACAAAAATGTTAATACTAACACCTTGCATAATTTGAAATTTGCTTCCTATTCTATCTCTATCTCATCAATTTTCTTCATAATTCTATCAGTTTCAGTAAGGGCAACTATAATTTTTTGATAATGCATTATGTCCTCAAATTCTAATTTCCTACCTTTGCGGTCTTTGAGCCATTTCTGTGCAGGTTGATAACCGCCAATATAGAAATTCCATGCCACTTCCGGTACGTTTGCAAAATATTGAGTATCATTGATAAAAACAGAACCATCTTTGAAAACCGGTTTCACTACTTCATTGTTCCCATCAATAGGATATTGAGTTATATAATTATCGACAACAGGGCTTTCCAATAAATGTATTTGACGTAATTCGCCACCAAATTTCACTAATTGCCAAAAAACCTCTTTCTCTTTTGGATATGGAACTCTTGGAAAATCTATTTTCAGAAATTCTTTATATTTCTCTCTGTATGTTGGTGAATGAAGAACAGCATAGATATAATCGAGTATATCAATTGGGGCAAAAGTAATAGGAAAATCCACCACCCCGTCCTTCGGACACCCCTCCAGAGGAGGGGAATTTTTCCCTAATGTCCAATTCCCCTCCTTAGGAGGGGCAGGGGTGGTTGCATTTTGTATTTTTTCTGTGGTTGCATTTTGTATTTTTTCAGTGCTTGTCTTATCAAATTTTATTTTTTCTACTTCATTGCTCCCATCAATAGGGTATTGAGTTATATAATTATCGACAACCGAACTTTCCAATAAATGTATTTGACGTAATTCGCCACCAAATTTCACTAATTGCCAAAAAACCTCTTTCTCTTTTGGATATGGAACTCTTGGAAAATCTATTTTCAGAAATTCTTTATATTTTTCTCTGTATGTTGGTGAATGAAGAACAGCATAGATATAATCGAGTATATCAATTGGGGCAAAAGTAATAGGAAAATCCACCACCCCGTCCTTCGGACACCCCTCCAAAGGAGGGGAATTTTTCGAATCCGTCCTATTCCCCTCCTTTGGAGGGGCAGGGGTGGTTGCTTTATGTATTTTTTGGGTGGTTGCATTTTCCTTCTCCGCCACAAATTCCATTCCCAAGCCATCAGATATTTTGTTCACTATTTCCATATTCAGGTTTGGTGTGCGGCTTGCTGTATTATCATTGTTTGAATCAGGATAGAGGTAGAGAGGGAATAAACGTCCAGTTCCAAATAATCCAGAATTATCAAGAATTGGTCTTGAACTCAAAGTCTTTGAAATGAACACGTGTTTGAATCCTTTTGCAGCTTGATTTGTAGTTATAAAAACGAGGTTATCTTTTTTAAATACGTGTTTATTTACAGTAATTGCAGGATATGTATGAAAACCTCTTGAAGTTCCTGTAAAGAATGTTTTTCTGAAATCGAAAGGTTTTACTTGTAGTAAAAGCATGTCTTTGTTGGATGTCTGTAAATCTTTCATGTATAGTTCAAGAACCCAATCCCTAGAATCCTTTACAATATACTTTGCTCTGAATTCAGATACTGATAAAGTTTCAATATCATACTTAATAGATAGTAATTCCTTTTCAGAAAAAGTTTGACCAACTTGTTCCCTTCCAACTTCAATACCATTGCTGGTCAAAGAAAACAACTCATCCACTTTAAAACCCAAATCATAACTTTTTTGCTCTCCAAAATCTTTCGGCACAAAGAAAAAATATGGCTCTTCCGGCTCTAATTTATTCCAATTTATTGAATCAATAGAATTATTATTCAGAAAATCATATTTATCTTCACGTTTGCCATAAAGATCAAAGTGATAAATTTCGGCTTGTTTATTTGTCATTTTTTACTTTCCTAATTTCTTGTAAATTGTCCTGCAAGTTGCTGGATAATTTGTCCACCAACCTGCTGGATAAATATATTTGCTTATTGGTAATAATTTAGTTATTCCATCAGAATTCCTCAACTCACTTGAGGATTTTGAATACATTTGATAGAAATTTCTCATTCTTTCAAGATTTGGAACAGAAAAACCACGTTTGAAATGTTTGGTTAGTTCTTTCGATATTTCAATCAAAAGATTATCTCCATAGCCAGCTCTATTAAATCCATTTTGAAACTCTTCTACAATTAGTTGACCAATTATAAAGTAAGTAGCAATCATTGATATATTCGTATTTTTTGCAACAGATTGCCTTGCTTGCTCAACCAAATCAATTATTTTATTACTTATTTCTTTCATAATTTTCCTTTTTTCACAAAAATGTTAATACTAACACCTTGCATAATATCGAATACGTTTTGGTCTGGACTGCCATCAGGACAAACCTCTTTCTTTTTTGAATTTCCATGCAAGTCCATAATATAAATTTTATCAAAAGTTTTCATCAATTCTTCACGCATTTTTCTGTGAGTAATCCCATCAATGAAACTATTATTAGAAATATATGCCAAAATTCCGCTTCCATTTTTCTCGATATAATACTGTCCATATCTAATAAATTTTATATAATCATCATCAAGATTAATTTTCTTTTCATTCAAATCTTTCTTATAATCGGCAATTAAACTTTGAATCCATTCTCCTTTATTGGTGCTACTCACTGCATAAGGCGGATTTCCCAATACAACCATAACAGGTGTATCACGCTTTATGTGATTTGCTTCGATTGCCTCCGAACTTAACCAAGATGCAAAAAGAGTTCCGGTATCGGGATGACTTTCTTCTAAACTATTTGTGAGATAAACCCTAAATCGTTGATTTGTTGTTGGCTTATATCCGGTGTCCGAAAGAAGCAAATCAAGTTTCAAATGTGCCATTGCATAACTTGCCATTAGCAATTCAAAGCCATTCAAGCGAGGCAATAAATGCGTTTCTACATAATTGCTCCAAATCCCTTGCTGTCCAACAAATTTTTTATGAATATGCTTTACCACTTCTGCAAGAAATGTTCCGGTACCAGTTGCCGGATCAAGAATTTGCACTTTGTGTACTTCTTGCTCTCCACTTGTCCTATTCCCCTCCTTTGGAGGGGCAGGGGTGGTAGAATTTTGTAATACATGGGTGGTTGCATTTTGTATTTTTTTTGTTGTAGTGTTTATATTTTTATAATCCACCACCTTGCCAATATTCGGATATTCCACCACCCCGTCCTTCGGACACCCCTCCAAAGGAAGGGAATTTTTCGAATCCGTTTTATTCCCCTCCTTTGGAGGGGCAGGGGTGGTAGAATTTACTTTCAATTTCTCAATTCTATCTAATAAAGAATTAATCACACCATTCATATTGTTTTTTACATCAATATCTAAAAATCTAATTACAGTTAATCCCAAACCTTTCATAAATGAATCACGTTCAGCATCATATTCTTGTTTATCATTATGGCTACTACCATCAATTTCAATAACAATATTATAATTTGCATTGTAAAAATCAACAATGTAATTACCAATAATCTTTTGCCTATCAAAATCTAATCCATCTAATTGTTTATTTTTAACCTGATTCCAAAATAAAACTTCAGCAAGATTACCTGCTTTTCTTAATTCTTTTGCTCGCTCTTTGAGTTTCGGATTATATGGTAAAGACATATAGTTTATAGTGTTTCTTTTAATTGCCAATTCCACCACCCCGTCCTTCGGACACCCCTCCAAAGGAGGGGAATTTTTCCCTAATGTCCTATTCCCCTCCTCTGGAGGGGCAGGGGTGGTTGCATTTTGTATTTTTTCGGTGCTTGCATTTTGTATTTTTTCGGTGCTTGCATTTTGTATTTTTTCTGTTGTAGTGTTTATATTTTTATATACCAGCACCCCATCATTATTCGAAAAATCCACCACCCCGTCCTTCGGACACCCCTCCAAAGGAGGGGAATTTTTCACTTCCGTCCTATTCCCCTCCTTTGGAGGGGCAGGGGTGGTTGCATTTTGTATTTTTTCTGTGGTTGCATTTTGTATTTTTTCTGTGCTTGCATTTTTGCTAATTCTAATCTTGCTTGTATCTGCTAATCCTTGAGGCAAATTGAATTCGCTTTTCAAAATATCATCAACTGCTCGTACAATAAAATTCACTACGGGCGCAGGCGTGTACCAAACTCCACGTGCTTTACGCAATTTAGGATCGTAAGCACTCAGAAAATCTTCATAAAAATGGATAATTGGATCTTCCATTTTTGTAGATTTGCCGTAATTCTTCAAAATCTCCAATACATTACATGCCAAAAATATTTGCACCAAATCATCAACAACCCATTTTATTCGGTCATCCAAATCATATCCGGCAATGTATTGAAATAATTTTCTCAAAAATGGATTGGATTTTGGAATAAGTTCAGCCGCTTCCTGTCTGCTGAAAGTTGGCAAAGTTGGGTCGTGCAATCGAGCGGCAAACATACCATAAACTATAGTTTGAGCATAGACATCAGCAAAACCCTCCGGACTAATATCATGAATCAGAATTTGCTTAAAAGCCAGCATTTGTTCTTTCAGCGAACTATTTTCGGAGTTAACCTCATCACTAACAAGAGCATTTCCAATAATATTAGCAAGGTTTCTTGCCTTACCCGCCATCATTTCAGCAAGTTTTTTACTACTTTTGATAGTTTGCCCAATATGAACACAAAAATCTTTAATCAGATTTTCAAAATTAGCAAAATTTTCGGGCAATGGAGCAATGGAGCTTACTCCATTGTTGAGATAAATAATTTCTGCAATTGCGATTTTTGTAACAAATTGTCCATCACGATATAGATGGAAATTGATATAATCAGTAAAAATCAAATTATTCAAAGATGCTTTGTATCGGTCAAACTGCTCTTTATTGCCATTTTTCTTTGCTCCGTCAAGGTCTTTATCGCCAATATCTTTGGCTTCGATAAATCCAACTGGAATACTTTTTTTTGTGAGAATATAATCAGGAGCACCGCAACTCTGACGTTTCGGTTCATTTGTTGCCCTAACATCAGGCACAATAGTTTCAATCAATTGCTCCAAACTTCCACGAAAAGTATGCTCGGTTGCATTTCCGTCTTTATACTTTTGGTTTATACTATCGATATATTGTTCAATTGTCATAATAATTATCAGATTAAATAAGCAAATTCAAAATTTCATCACCTGCCAAAATCTTTATATAGTGGCACTACAAAAATAAGGAAAATAGCGGAGAAAAGTAAGAAGAGAATTAATATTGAGTAAAAATGTTGTGGGTAAAATTCCCTATCTCGTAGAGATTATGATTATGGTAATAAAAACTGAGCTTTATTATAGTTGTGCCACATCTCCAAGATGTGGCACAACTGAAACACTGGAACAAATTTTTTTTCCACATCCCAAAAAAAATAAAATTCCTTCACAATAAAAACCGCTCGCTTTTCGTTAAAACCATTGACTTTGGAATAAAAAAAGCTTTAGCATCGGAATAAAAAAAAGAGAATTTTTCATAAGATTTTTAGCAGGGAAATAGACCGTTTTTCAATGTTCTTTGAAAAAATGGCGGTTTTTAGGCAGAATTAGGGTGGTTAGTGTTATCCGTTGGATGGTCAACGATTTCCGTAGCGTGGTCAATGACTTCCGTAGCGTGGTCAATGATTTCCGTAGCGTGGTCAACGATTTCCGTAGTGTGGTCAATGAATTCCGTAGCGTGGTCAATGATTTCCGTAGCGTGGTCAATGAATTCCGTTGCGTGGTCAATGAATTCCGTTGCGTGGTCAACGATTTCCGTAGCGTGGTCAACGATTTCCGTTGGGTGGTCAACGATTTCCGATTTACCGAATTATTAAAAC
>JANJUO010000009.1 GCA_024710535.1 bacterium | reverse complement strand
ATTTTAATATACAAATAATATTTTTTTAATTTGTAAAATAATTTTCTTTTTTTATAATGGAATGGGTTTATGATGTTTTGTTGGTGCTGTCAGATAGTTTTTGATGATATAAAAAAGAAGCTCAAACAAGGATGTTTGAGCTACTGTATTGTTCATTTGTTCTGTCGGTTGTTACATCCGACTATCAAGAATCGTCAGTTGTAACAACTGACGGAGACGATATATTTTCCTACACAACTTTTATACCTTTGTGATACACAGATGAAACGTGATTTATTCCAAAATGATAAAAAATGTTGTTGAATGAATCGGAATTCAGGATAATGAAGTCTGCCTCTTTGCCAACTTCAAGCGAACCAACTTTATCTGCTATTCCAAGCGAGTACGCCGCATTCAAAGTGGCGGCAGTTAATGCTTCTTCGGCTGTCATCTTCATATTAATTACGGATAAAGACAATATCAACTGCATATTTTCTGTGAATGAGGAGCCGGGATTGCAATCTGTTGCTATAGCAGTAATCACTCCGCTATCAATTATCTTTCTTGCGGGTGCATAAGGCATACGAATGAAGTATGCTGTGCCCGGAAGCAATGTTGCTACTGTTCCCGCTTTTGCCATTGCTTCGATATTTTTATCAGATACAAATAATAAATGGTCAGCAGAAACTGCTCCAACTTTGGTTGCCAAGAAAGCCGCATCAACATCTGCGAGTTCGTCGGCATGCATTCTGATTTTCATTCCATATTCTTTTGCCGCATTGAATATTTGTTCTCCCTGAGCAACGGTATAATATCCCAAGTCCACAAAAGCATCGCAATACTCTGCCAAACCTTCTTCTGCAACTCGAGGAATCATCTCATTGCATAAAATATCAACGTATTTTTGGGGAGAATCTTTGAATTCTTTGGGAAAATCATGCGCCCCGAGGAAAGTTGGAACGATATTCATGGGCAAAGCTTCTTTTAGCATTTTAATTGCCTTAAGTTGCTTCAATTCTCCTTCTAATTCCAAGCTATATCCGCTTTTGATTTCTATAGAAGTTGTTCCATACTTCATAGCTGACATCGCTAATTGCTTAGCATTTTCGAAAAGTTCTTCAACTGAAGCGTTACGGGTTGCGGTTACGGTGGTCTGGATTCCGCCACCTTTTTCCGCAATCTCTTTATATGTTGCACCGCGTAATCTTGCATTGAATTCATCGGCTCTATTCCCTGCAAACACTATATGTGTATGCGAATCAACGAAAGATGGAATCACCGAGTGGTCTTTTGCGGCGATAATTTTATTAGGAGTCATCTCCCCTTTTTCAATTAACTCGTTTGCTTGTTCGGTTGTGCCAATCCACTCAATTTTATCAGTGAAATACATTGCCGCATCTTTGATAATTCCTACATCTTGCATTTCGGACGCTATTTTATATTGCTTCCCATTTCCAGAAACGGTTACCAACTGTTTAATATATTTCAAAAGAGTTCCGGACATTTACTTAAGTCCTCTTTTTATCAACAATGCTTCAATAGATGGCTCTTTACCTCTAAATTTTATGTATAAATCCATTGGATCTTCTGTGAAACCTTTTTCCAATACATTCTTACGGAACAAAGTTGCCGTGTTTTTATCAAAAATACCTTTCTCTTTGAAAGCCGCAAATGCGTCTGCATCCAAAACACCACTCCAAATGTAGCTATAATATCCTGCATCGTAGCCGCCTGCAAAGATATGTCGGAAATATGTACTGCGATAGCGGACAGTTATCTCGGGAATTAATCCAATTGCTTTGAGTTCTTTGTCTTCAAACTCGCCTGCACCTATAGTCATTGGAGATTTCAAGCTATGATAAGACATATCGAGCAAAGCCGCCGCAAGAAACTCTGTAGTTACAAAGCCCTGATTGAATTTTGAACTGTTATCGAGTTTGGTTATCAGCTCTTGTGGTATAGTTTTTCCGGTTTTGTAGTGAGTTGCAAAGAGTTTGAGTAATTCTGGTTCTCCCAGCCAATGCTCCATTATTTGTGAGGGTAATTCTACAAAGTCGCGTGGCACAGATGTTCCTGCAAGTGTTTTATATGTGCAGTTCGAGAGCAATCCATGAAGTCCATGCCCGAATTCATGAAAGAAAGTTTCGGCTTCATCATAAGTCAACAAGGACGGCATATCTCCCGCAGGTTTGGAAAAGTTGCAAACTAAGCTAACAACAGGGAAAACTTTTTCAGTACCTTTGTAATGCTGTTCTCTATATGATGTCATCCAAGCGCCACCTCTTTTCGACTGTCGAGGATGCATATCAAGATATAAAATTCCAATGAATGAGTTGTCAAAATCAAAGACTTGATAGGCAGTTGCATCGGGATGATAGACAGGAATTGTTTTATCTTCTTTAAATGTAAGCCCAAAGAGTTTGTTTACAAGCAAAAAGATGCCAGCTTTGACGTTATCTAAGGCAAAATATGAGCGAATTTCTTCTTCATCAAGGTCGTACTGTTCTTTTCTTAAGATTTCAGAGTAATAACGCCAGTCCCAGCCTTCCAATTTGATGTTCTCGCCGGATTTATTAATGAGTTGTTGCAAAGCTACGGCTTCTTTTTTGGCAGAAGCAAGCGATGGCTTCCATAATTGATTCAAAAGTTCGTAAACTTTCTCTGGATTCTTTGCCATATTATCTTCCAAGACGTAAGCCGCATGCGAAGGATAGCCAAATAGTTTGGCACGCTCTATTTTTAGATTGACAATTTCTTTAATTATCTCTTTATTGTCGTATTCATTATTGTTATCGCATCTGTTTATGTATGCTTTGTATATTTTTTCTCTTAATTCTCTTTTGGAAGAATATTGAAGGAAGGGCATCAAACTTGGATTTTGCAAAGTGAAGAGCCATTTTCCTTCCAATGAAGCGTTTTTAGCGTCATCTGCCGCACCGGCAATCACAGATTCGGGCAATCCTGCCAAATCTGCTTTGTTATCGATTACTAATTTAAATGAATTGGTTTCAGCAAGAACGTTTTCTCCAAATTTCAAAGTTAATAAGGATAATTTTTCGGAGATTTCTCTTAATTTTGCTTTCTTCGAGTCGTCTAATAATGCTCCATTCTTTTTGAATGAATCGAAAGTTTTGTCAAGTAATCTCTTTTGCTCTCCAGCTAATTTGTTCGACTCTAATTTATGAACTTCCGAGATTCGAGCAAATAATTCCGAGTTTAAAGATATATTATTATAGTGTGCAGATAGCATTGGCATCACTTCACGAGCAATCTTTTGAAGTTCAGAATTAGTGTTTGCACCGTTAAGATTAGAGAAAATTGTGCTAATATCATTGAGCAACTCGCCAGAATATTCTAAAGCTTCAACAGTATTTTGGAAAGTAGGTTTAGCAGTATTCTTCACAATGGCAGAAATCTCTTGGTTATGTTTATCCATAGCAACTTTCAAGGCAGGAACGAAGTGTTCGGGCTTAATTTTGTCGAATGGAGGCACAGAAAAAGGAGTATTGAACTTCTCCAAAAGCGGATTTGCCACAGAAGCAATGTTTAAAGCCATAAAAGTACCCAAAAGGATTAATGATGATAATAATTTCATATAAAATTCCTTAAAATGTAGAAAAAAAGAATGCAATTTACGATAAAAAGCAAAGATTTACAATTAAAATGGAATATTATTTTGTTGAAAAGCAAAGAAAATTGTTTAAGATATATCGGTATTTTATACAATTATTATTATATGTAATAATTTTGAATAAAATAGTAATTATATTACAAGAAAATTTATTAAATTTGATTTGGTTTTTGTTACAAATTAGATAAATTGGAATTCAGAAGGTTGAATTTAATCGACAGATACATACTGAAACAGCACATAGCCCCCTTTATATTCGGCGTCAGCTTGATTATATTCATCTATTTAATGCAGTTCATTATGAATACCCTTGAAACATTAGTCGGGAAGGGTTTGAGTGAATGGGTGATACTTCAGTTGATTACATATAATATATCTTGGATGGTTATTTTGGCTGTCCCTGTTGCCGTGCTGTTCTCCACATTGATGACGTTTGGACAGATTTCTGCTTCGAATGAAGTAACTATCATTAAGGCAAGTGGCGGTAGTCTTCTGCGAATGATGATGCCTGTTATAATAACATCAGTTTTGCTGACGTACCTATTGTTTCTTTTTAATGATATTGTTCTTCCCGAATCGAATCATCGAGCCAAGACACTGCAGTTTGATATTATGCAGACGAAGCCAACATTTTCGGTTGATAAGGGACAGTTTTCATCTCAGTTGGAAGGATATACAATCCTGTCGAGACGTTTGGATTCTATAACAGGAACTCTTTTTGGAGTGACGATTTACGATT
>JANJUO010000616.1 GCA_024710535.1 bacterium | reverse complement strand
AAATAATTGTTCTTGTTTTGTCAATTTCCACAATTGTGGCTTTTATATTGGCGGCATTGAACGCTCCTGAAATATCAAGCACAAGCAAAGCAAATATTTGGACAACAAGCGGAATTGCTTTTTTAATTGCTTTGATGGGCTGGATGCCTGCGCCTGTGGAACTTTCTGTCTGGACTTCCCAATGGGCAGTTGAAAGAAAAAAGCAAACGAATCACACGCCAAGCAGAAGAGAAGGTATGGCAGATTTTTATATCGGCTATGTTGGAACGGCGATTATGGCAGTATTTTTTGTTGGACTGGGCGCTTTTGTTATGTTTGGAAGTGGGGTTGCATTTGAGTCGCGTGGCGATTTATTTGCCGGGCAATTGGTAAGTCTATACACCAAAACATTAGGTGCTTGGAGTATGCCAATAATCGAAACAGCAGCATTTCTAACAATTTTCAGTTCACTAATCACTGTAATTGATGGATATCCACGCTCGATTGCAGGTGCAATAGCACTATTGAATTCAAAATTAACAGATGAAAAAAGAAATATCTTAGTTGTTACAATAACAATGGCATTGATTGCGGGCTTGGTATTTTTGCTTATTCCAAGAACTATGAAAGAATTGATTGATATGGCAACAATTATCTCATTTCTTGCCGCACCGTTATTTTCTTATATTAACTTGAAAACCGTAACTTTCCCATCGTTTCCTGATGAATTCAAGCCAAAGAAATGGCTAAGAATACTTAGTTATTGCGGTATAGTTTTTCTGACAAGTTTTAGTTTGATTTATTTGTATTCGATAATTATCGGATTTTAGAAATGTTTTGAAAAGCCGAATTTTTATATTCAATATCAGACAAGAATGTCTAATCTACTTGAATTTTATTGATTAAGTAGAGCAGACATTCTTGTTTGTTGATAAAATAATTACTTGTACAGTAAATGATTTATGGCTTTTGCTCTAAATAATAGCGAACAATTCTCACAATTTCTTCTATTCTTTTTGATTTTGCCACTCTTGCAAAATGCTCGGTTTTTCGCTTCAAATCATCATTTTTTGAAGTCATAAACAGATATTTTCTTCTCATATTTATCAGAGAAGTATTTATCAAATCGGTTTTATATGATTCCTGAGGACTGGTTTCCTTTTTGTAGATCTCAATTTCTTTTGCCGAATAGGGATAATATTTTATTATTTTCTTGCTCATATTTCTCTAAAAATTTATCATAAAACCATTAGTTAACTTAAAATCGTAATTCAATACACCCGGCTCGGGCTCATTATCAAACCTGTAACTTGTATTGACGTATATCTTGAAATTATCGTAAATGCCAAAACTTATTCTATTTTCATTCAGAATTCTATAATTATGAATATGTTCAAAATTGGGCTGAAAATACACCACAGTTGAGAATTGCGTTTTTTTATCAAAAAAGATTTTCAAAGAAATATTGCTTGATGAGCGAAACAAATTTGTTTCGTGGTATGAATTTTCATTTTTGTAATATTCATATTCATACATTCCACCTGTTGCAATACTAAAATCCAATAAGCCGGAACTATCCGCACCAAATCTATATTTTATGGGATTATATCTAAAGCTGATTCCAAGTAAATTTCTATCCTGCAAATTTATAAATTCATCATATTCTGTCTGCATAAATAGTTCAAAATTGAATTTTTTTATAATTTCATACATACCGCGAATATGGATAAAAGCGTTATCGTCTGTCTTCTTAAAGTTACTTTCCTGAAATTCAAGATTAGCCACCAAAAATGAATGTAAATTTCCAATTACATAATCCAAACGATAACCACCTTCCACTTGGGTTTTGTTGGAATTCCCATCAGAAAAACCAATTTCCATATTCAAATTGTGATAAAAACCATCTTTTCTATCCACACGCAAAATTTCTGTATTTTTTTGGGAAAAAACACTTAAAGAGGCAATTACCATTGCAAATAAAAATTTTAGCATTTATTTACCCAAATTTTCCAACTCAAACAATCCTTGACTTGCAATAGCATTTGCTGGATTCACTTGCAATGCTTTTGTGTATGCTTTTTTTGCGGCTTGGTAATCTCTATTATTAAGTTGGGCATATCTGCCAATATTCGATAGAGCAATCGATGCAGTTTCCATTATGCCTAATTCAAGATGATTCTTATTTTCCGGCAACGATTTTATAAATCTATCTAAATTAATATTATCAGCTGAAACTTGTTTTAATTCTTTATCACGATATAATCTCAACGCAAGACCTTCAGGAACAATTTGATAATTCTCAAAAAGATATGGTTCTGCATTCATCATTTCCATTGTTACATAAATTGGCTTTGTATCAATATTTTTTTCGATAAATCCTTTCAGCATAAGTTCCCATTTTGCTTGTATGAATCTATATTCCTCAGGGCTTGCTCCCGATTCGAATTTTTCTAATTCCACTAAATAATTTTCAATATCATTTTTTGATTTATTCAATGTTTCGGGATACCATTTCAATAATTGGAGCGGATACCAAGTTCTGCGAAGCAACTCTTTTTCTATTAGAACAACATCTTTTCTGAAATTTTCCACATGCTGATAATACCAAAATGCTGAATTCCAATAGTCCCATTGACTGCTGATAACGATAGCATTTTTATCCAAATTATTTACCAAATTCTTTGTGAAATCTTCAACCAAATAATTTTTGGATAAATCCACATTTGAGTAATTGATAATTAATGATGCTAATGGAATCAATAGTGCCAAATAATAATATTTGCGATAACGATTTAGCAAATCATAAATCCCAATAAATGCGAGCATTATCATTCCAAGATACGCAGTTAGAAAATAGGTTTCAATATCATGAATTGAATAATTTATTGAATAAAAATAGCAGGTAATGATAAACAACAAAATAAAAATCATCAAGGGCTTACTGCTTTTGGAAAGTCGCCAAATTCCGCTAAAGATAAATGGAATACCAAGAAATGCAAGTTGATATGGAATTGCGGAGAAAAATCTCGCTATATTCTCGCCAACCTGCTCTCCGGAAAACATCCAAATTTGATATTGCTTGCCCTGAATATGATAAAGAAGTTTATCCAAACTACGATGAACCATACCCCAACTGAACTCCGGCTCAGTCATAGATCTAAGTGGCAAATAAAGATAAACACTCAATCCCAAAAGAACAAACAAAAACATAATTCCAAAATATTTAATTCTGTCGATAGATAAATTCAGACCCCAAGAGCCATTGCTGAAATAAAGAAAAATCAATGCCGGAAGTACCAAAATTGTTGTAAGATGATTCGAAAAAGATAAACCCAAAAATAGAGCCGCAATTATAAAATACTTATTATGGAAATGCTTCTCGAAATGTCCTTTTAACGCATAAAAAAGCACTATATTCAACATTAGTAGATGAAGCGAATAAACTTCAACAGAAGTTGCCTGCTGCCAAACAGTGAGCGCAAAACTATATGCAAGTGAGCCGGAAATTGCTATATTGTATATAAAAAAATCAGATGCCGGCATTTTTGATTGAGCATTGAACTTTTTAATAATCAGCAATAAAGAATTAAACAAAAAATATGATGAGGTTGCAGTAAGAAGTGCAACAAAAATATTCAAAGAATAAACATTCGAAATGGGCAAAGGTAATTTTAGCCATAAAAAGCCGAGCAATGTAAATAACGGATATCCGGTAGGGTGAGCAATTCCCAAAGTAGAGCAAACTGCCGCAAGTTCGCCACTATCCGTAAACGAAACTGTTGGGCTAACTGTTAGCATATATACCATCAAAGGCAACAAAAATGCAAGTGCTCTAAATGTTATATCATTTTTTTTCATTTCAATTCACATTTTTATAAAACAATATGCAAATTTAACAAAAAAATACAAGTTGAATAAATAATTCATAACACTCTTTCAAAAAAATCAATTAACTGATGTAATTTTTCAAATAAAATGTAACTATTTTACTGAAAATCATAAATATTTCTATAAAATTAATTAAAAATCGTTAAATTTTTTGTAATAATTTCTACAAATTTCGTCAATTATTAGAATATGTGATGTCAAAATTGTAGTTTTATTATTTTTTATGAGGTGTTTTAATGCGTAAGATATTAGTTTGCTTTTTAATAATTGTTGCAAGTGTTGGCTTGCTGAATGCACAAACCAAGAAAATGCCGTTCAATTTCGGTTTTTATCTTGGCGGAAATATGAATATGCATAGCGTGGATATGTATGATTACACAGAGCCACCTGATGTTTATCGCTTTACAGCCGATGCAAATGGTATTGATTTTAATCTTGGCTTAATTGGAAATTATGCCTTTGATGATATGTTTGTATTGTCATTGCGTTTGGGCTATAATGGCTTAGGTTATGGTGAATTTACTGACTCTCTTGGACTTGTTGGTAATTATCCAAGAATGTCTGCCTTTGAAATTACACCTGCATTGAAGATTTATAATTTAATACCTGTTGAAAATCTTTATTTACTTGGTGGTTTGGAATTTGGATTCCCAATTTCAAATGATATTAATATCAGAACATTAGGCGCGCTTGCAGGTTTGGTTGATACAACATTTTCTTTTGATGATACTGCTGAATCAATGAGACTTGCACTTACAATTGGTGCAGGTTATACTTTTGAATTATCAAAAAATATTTTCTTGTCCCCTGAAGTATCATTCAGATTTCCATTCACAAAATATATTGATATTCCGACAAATGCTCCAGTAAATGGTTCGACTGGCACCTGGAATATTCCTCAACTTCGCTTTGGCTTGAATTTAACTTTTGGATTGGGTGACGATGAGCCGGCTCCAGTTGTTGATCCACAAGCCGCAGAGGTTAAAGTAGGTTTCAAAGCAGTATCTGCTGTTCAAAAAGATGGAGCCAAATCAAACTTGAACAAGATTACTTTGGAAGAAGTTCAATATACTGAGCAATTCCCGCTTTTGCCTTACATTTTCTTTGATGAAACTACTGCATTGCCAGCTCCTGCAACTCAGAATTTGAAGTCCAAAGCAACAGCCGGTGCGTTTAATATTGAAGAAATGAGCCCAGATGCATTGGAAATTAATCATAATTTGCTTGATGTTGTTGGAACAAGAATGAACGAAGACAAAAATGTTTCAATTAAATTAGTTGGTACTCTCGACAACAAAGCCGAAGCAAAAAACAGCAAACTTGCAAAAGAACGCGCTGATTATATCAAGTCATATTTAGTTGATAATTATGGAATTGATGCTTCGAGAATTACAGTAGAAGCAGGCGCCAATCCTTCAAAACCATCATCCTTGAGAGATGCAGAAGGTATTGCTGAAAATAGAAGAGTTGAGATTTATCCTTCAAATCCAAATTCTTTGCTCTTGCAACCAATTACAATTCAAAAAGATAGACAGCGTATAGCAACACCTGAAATTATAGAATTTGAAGTTTATGCAGAATCTGCAGATTCAGTTGAGGGCTGGGAACTCGACATTTATCAATCAGACAGATTAATCAGAAAATTCTCCGGCACCGGCTCACCTGACAAAATGCAGTGGTCGATTCTTCCAAATGAATTAACCGGCAATAATATTCCTGTTGATTATACTTTCCGTGCTTGGACAGTTAAAGGTAAACGTGCAGATGCAAGCGGCTCGGCGCCTGTTGAGTATTTCTCATTCTCACGCAAAAAAGCGGAAGAGCGTCCCGATAGAACAATTTCAAAATATAGTTTGATACTTTTTGATTTCGATAGTCCTGAAATTTCAGCAATGGACAAAGAAATCATAACAAAAAGCATTATCCCTGAAATTAAATTCAATTCAACAGTTCAGGTTTATGGCTATTCAGATAGAATTGGCGAAGAAGGTTATAACAAAAATCTTGCTATGAAACGCGCAAATAATGTTAAAGACTTTTTATCTTCAAAAGTAAAGAATGCAAAATATGAAGTATTTGGCGTTGGCGAAGCAGTTGAAATTTTTAATAACGATTTGCCAACCGGCAGACAGCTTTCAAGAACAGTGCAGATTTATGTGATTACTCCAAAGAATTAATACTAAATTGAATTAATAGAAATGCCTTTCTGATATTTTTCGGGAAGGCATTTTTTTTGGTTTTGACGCAATCATTTTCCCCTATTGGGAATTTCAATATAATTAACTAATTTTCAATTTCAGCAAGTCAAATATTTTTACACTATTCAATTTCAAAAAAAAATATTAAATTTGTATAATAGAAATTACAAAGGAAAATATAAATTTGAAAACAATTGATAAGAAAAATATTGATAAAGATAAAATTAAGAAAATTATTCGATTTTTTTTAATTCTCTTTTCGGTTATCGGCACATATTATGCAGTTGTGCTGTTTTTGAGTGAAGAGCTGTTCGATCCCTACATAAATTTGAATGCGTATCTATCAGGATTGCTCATCAAAATTTTCGATAGTTCGGTCTATGTCGAAAATAATATGATTATCACAAAAAAGATAAATATGGTACTATCATTTGGCTGTGAAGGAAGCGAGGCACTGGTGATTTTTCTTGCAGGTGTCTTGGCATTTCCTGCACACTTCAAATACAAAATCAAAGGAATTTTGATAGGCGGCTCAATTTTATACACGCTTAATTTATTAAGAGTGATGATGCTATACTTGGTTGTTATGGTAGATGTATCAATGTTTGATGCATTTCATAATGAAATATTACCAATATTCTTTATAATGATTTCCTTAGTATTTTGGTATTATTGGCTAAAAAATATCCCTGAGGCAAAAAATGATTGACCTTAAGGTGAATAAATATAATAAAAATATTCTTGCATTTGCCGCAATATTTGTAATCTTGTATTCTCTTTCTTTTTTAATCGACGATTCATTTGCAAGGACAATATCCCAAATTGGCAATGCTTATTTCGAGAAAACAATTAATTCCACGCCAAGATTGAATAGGCATATTGAAATCAATAATACCGCAGAAAAGCCAACAGAAGCACTTGTACAAATAATCTATTATGATAAAAAAGACAGTAACGGTGATTTTATCGTGAAAACAATTGGTACTGATATAAGGCGAGAAGCACTAATCAGCACAATTTTTCTAACTTCACTGATATTTTCCTTTCCATTAGGATTCAAAAACAACATAAAGAAATATCTGGTTACACTTCTGATTCTTTATCTTTTTATTTTTTTTAAATTATATGTTTTTGTTTTTGATAATTATAATTATCCGGAATATTCAATAATGGAGTTGCCGACAATAACATCATTTTTTGTTTATTGGGGAACATTTTTTTTCAATGCAATCGGCTCAAATACAAATGTAATGGTGCCGGTATTATTGTGGTTTGGGATTAATATCAGATTTTGGATAAAAGAAGAAAATTAAGCAAAAAAAAATGCCTTACCATCGGGGGGAACAGACAGCAAGGCATGCAGCATAAAGAGGAAGTGACAGGTTTCCCTATCGAGCGAAAGACGAGACTCGAACTCGCGACCCCAACCTTGGCAAGGTTGTGCTCTACCAACTGAGCTACTTTCGCTTATTTTAAAGAACGTGTATCTCTCATCGAAATACATTTTCAAAATTAAGAGTTTTTTTTGAATTATGCAAGAAAAAAATTAACTTTTTCTTAATTAATTGCATTTTTTATGCATTTTCAAAAAACTATCAAAGAACAACGCCTAAACTATATCATATATCGTGCCATTTTTGGAAAACTTTAGTATAAATTTTGAATATTTTGGATATAAAGCGATGGCTGAATCAATCAATTCATAAATATTGCGATTATCACAATAAAATAGTAAAATATCTTGAATAAATATAAATTTATCTTGTTGCAAAACATAAAATTGATTATTTTTAAAATTGGCAAAAGCCGATATTTGTTTTTTTGTTTTTCGGAGTATTTAATGGTAAGCATTTACGTTGGTAATCTTTTGTTTAAAACAACATCAGAAGAAATTAGAAGTTTGTTTGAGCAGCACGGAGAAGTTGTGTCTGTAAAATTAATCACAGATAGAGAAACAGGACGTGCAAAAGGGTATGGTTTTGTAGAAATGAGTGATGAAAGTGCGGCAAATGAAGCAGTTGAGCATTTCAACGGCATGGAATTTGGCGGAAGACAGTTGAAAGTTAATATTTCACGTGATAAACGTTAATAATAAAATTCCTCATTGTTAATTATCAATTAGTTTCTTGTAAACATAAAAAAGTATAACTGAAAATATTCGGTTATACTTTTTTAACTTTTATCGAAATTATTAATTGATCCACTCTGCGATTTTTTGGTCAGCGAGTAGTTTATGCTCGGGCTTTATGTGATTGTGTATCAATTTCATTGCTGAAATAATTGCGGCAAGATCATCGCTAAATCCCAAAAACGGCATTATATCAGGGATCCCGTCCAAAGGTAGAATCAAATATCCAAGAGTGGCATAGATGACTGTTTTCACCCAAATTGGTGTATCATCATCTGTTGCGGAGTAAAAAAGAACAAGTGCTTTTTTTATGATTGATTTGCCGCTTTTTTTGGCAATTTCACTTATTTTGCTCCAAAACCCATTTTCAGAATAATGCTTGGAATATACTTGAATATCACTCTCGTTCATATTAATAAACTCCGGCAGAAACACTTGCGGCGGCAACAGATCCGGCTATTGATGAGGCAATAATCGAATTTATTTCCGAAGAAACATCCGAAACAAATTTCCCGATTTTTTCTCCTTCAATATAATCAGAAATTATTTTTCGTGCCTGCTTTCTCTCTTCTCTTAAAAACAATTCATCAATTAAGTTTGATGCTTTTATCAAACTCAATAGTGCCACCATTTTGCTGTCCGGCTCGGCATTTTCTAATACAATAGCACGAATGTGTATTCTCAAACTTGCTTCCGAGAATGCGTCAAGTGTTGGGTATCGCTCAATTGGAATAAACCAAAGGATTTTTTTCTCAACTTTCTTCAGGATTTTTTTCTCAACAAGTCCATTCTCGATTCTTGCAACCAGATTGCTAACTTCGGAATTGATGTTTCTAATCCAATACTTAACATTCTCCAATTTGTGATTGGAAATCAATTTTAGCACTTCGTCCAAAATGGCATCTTCCGGAAAAGTTTTTTCAACAGGTAAAATCATATCGTTTTCAAAAATAATTCTTCCTGACAAAAATAATTCCATCAAAATTGCACCTGCCAAGCCATAAGGAAGAGCACCTGCGGCTGGTAATAAGATTTCTCCGGTTTCATCATCCAAACCGAGCATCAGCAATTCTTCGTAAAGTTTCAGTTCCATAATATTCACTTAGTTTTTTAATAAAGAACAATTTATTAACTGATAAAAAGCATTTTTAGTGTGTGAAAAATACATTAATTAATGATTCACAGAAGAATTTTTAATAAAGCAATAATAAACAGAGAAATTAATTCAAATTGATGAGAATAATTGCATTAAAAAGAAATATTAGTTC
>JANJUO010000607.1 GCA_024710535.1 bacterium | reverse complement strand
GAATCGCAATCATTCCGCCATAATAAATAGCAGTAGCAATAATACCCGCAACAGTTGTTGCAACCAATGCGGTAATGAACCAGCCACCGATAACAGTAAGAACTCCTGAAACTCTATAAACGGCACTCTCGCGTCCCCATGCTCTATCTGCCAAAGCCGTTGACATAGCAACAATAAATGTTACATAGGTTGTCGATAAAGGTAATTTGAGCGATGTTCCAAGCGAGATCAACGCTGAAGCTACCATCAAATTAACAGCGGCACGAATTAAGTCGAATGCAGGTGCCTCGCCTTTTGGATATTTGATTTGTGCATTGTTCCTGTCGAATCGGTTTTTAACAAATTTCTGCATAGACTTTGGAGTAATTTTTTTCAGAAAATTCACAAAACCTATAAAGGAACGAACCAAACCTCTTGCAAGCATAAATGTATCAAATCTCTCAACTGCTTCTTCTTGCGAGCCCAAACTAACTTCGGTTTTTGATACAGATCTTGATTTTTTTGACAAGTAAAGAGTTGCAATCATCACCAAACCTGCAAATAATAGAATATAATGATTCGCAACGAATGGTTTAGTTAGCTCGCTTAATTCAACAACGTTTGGATCTGGGAATTGAATAGCATATTGATAGGCGCTAATTGCCGCAAGTGGAACACCAAGAAAATTCACCAAATCATTTGCTGCAAATGCCATTGCAAGAGAAAATGTACCTATTAATACAATGATTTTCAAAATATTAATATTTGTGAACCATAATAATAATTGTACCAAAACAGTAAATATTCCAAACATTGCCGCAATTATCAAGCCCTGATTATGTTTGATGAAATACAATAATTCTTCAGTTGCAAATGTGGAGCCACCAACTCCTTTTATCAAGATAAAATAGAAAATTGATGTCAGAACCAATCCTGCCCAAATACCGCCAAATTTTTTGAAACGATTAACAAAATCGAAAGAAAATATTAGACGGGAAACATATTGAACCAAACTACCAAGTATGAACGATAGAATGATTGAAATCAGGATTGCCGTTACAAATTTGAAGATATTGTCAATATTCAGGTAGGTGCCGAAACTTGCAAATTCATATACACCCTCCGAAATTTTGATTAATGTAATTGCAACCGCGCCACCAAATATACCAAAAATCATCGATACAGTGGTAGATGTAGGTAGTCCGAATGTATTGTAGAAATCGAGCACAATCACATCGCTTAGGGCATAAGCAATGAAGATAATTAATATTTCTCCCAGCAGAAAATATTGTGGATTAACAATGCCTTTTCTGGCAATTTCCATCATACCGCTTGAGAAACTGACACCTGCAAGCATACCCATAGCTGCAACAAACATAATAATTTTGAAGGATGCTGCTTTTGAGCCGATCGCTGAATTTAAAAAGTTTACCGCATCATTAGCAACACCTACAATGAGGTCACCTGTGGCAAGTATAACTAAGAAAATCAGTATTATCAGATTATAATCCATAAATTTATTTAATTATGAAACAAAATTCTTAACACAATCTTAACAATCTATTAACATTATATTTATATATGTTTATACAACACATATAGATTTTAAAAATACGAAAATTCGCTCTTCAATAAAAGAAAAATCAGAAATATCTTTATTTTCATTGAAGAATTTAATAATTTTGAATGTGTTTAATTTTCAATTGGAGAAAAATAATGAAAAAATATTTGTTGGTTTTATCTGTAATGATATTTACGCTGATTTCTTGCGATAAAGAAGCAAAAACAGCAGATGTTAAAGATGATGCATCAAAAACTGTTACTTTGCAAGTGCTTAACAGTGGTAATTATGAATATAAAACTGGAGATGTTGAGGTAGAAGGTCTTTGCGTTCATGTATGCACTCATAGTGGCAAAAAAATGTTTATTGTTGGAGATAATCCAGATGATAAATTGCAAATTTTTACCGGTGACAATATGTCAGTATTCCCTAAAGATTTAGAGGGATCGAAATTGAAGGTAGTTGGCTTTCTTGAAGAAGAAAGAATTGATATGAAGTATGTGCAAGAATGGGAAGCAGAATTAGCCGCTGAAGCCAAAGATCACGAAGGTCATAGCTGTAGTTTTGAAGAAGATATGAATAAAGTAAAAAATATTCGTTCAATGGTAGAAAGCAGTCCTAAAGGTTATATCTCAAAATATACGATGACAGCAAAAGAATTCAAGAAGATATAGAATATTTTATATTCGATAAGAAATTAAAAAGCTTCCGAAAAATTTATCTCGGAAGCTTTTTTTATGATATTAATGATCATGGTCGTGATTTTTGTGTCCGTCTAATTGACAGCATTTAGGCAATCTTTTGTATGCACGTGGATCTTTTTTAACATCATCTGCATCATAGCCAACACTTGCAATTTTTTCTTTGATTTCTTTTAAGGTTACTTTAGTTTCATCATAAGAAACTTTGAAAACCTTAGTATCAACCACCAAATCAGCACTTTTTATTCCTTCGAGTTTGTTGACAGCTTTTTCGATTCTGTCTTTGCACATATCACATTCTGCAGATGTTTTGATTTCTGCTTTTTTCAAATTATCTTGGGCAAATAAATTAGCACCCAAAATTAGAAATGCGAATGCAATAATTGAAATTACTGCATAAAGATTTGTTTTTTTCATTTTTTTACCTTTTAAAAATGTTAATTATATAAATTTAAACGAATTCCGAAATAATATTTGGAGCCAGAAATAGGTCCCCAAATCATTGAACTATCGAAATATTGACTAAATGGTTTGTCTGCAGCCAATATTGGATGCGGTTGTTTGTAGTTTGTAAGATTTTCAGCACCAATATACAAATCAAATTTGCTGAATTTCTTTGTGATTTGTGCGTGCATTTGCATAAAAGCAGGATAATATTCATCAAGTTGGTATTCTTCAGGATTTGCTGAAGTGTTTGGCAATCTGCCGCCACCACTATATTCAACTGTATAGTCAATACTTAAAGAATTATCCCAGAAAGAATATGCTAAATTCACAAATCCTTTATGCTTGCTAACCAATGGCTTTTCAAGTAGTTGATTGTTGTATGTCATTTTTACATCATTCATTCTATATGCTGTTGTAATAGTTAAGCCAACAATTGGTTCAATAATAAAATCGACCTGGAAAGCGTTTGAATATGATTTGCCGTCAAGATTATAGAAATAAGCCGCATCCGGTGATCTATCCAAATCGACAACTACTTGATTAATAAAGTCCGTTCTATAGAAATCAATATTTAAAGTATAATAAATTCCCCAAAAGTCAAACTGTGTAATGAAATTTAATCCATAAGTTGCCGCCTCTTCCAAATCTAAATTTTCATCAATGATAAAGTCGCGAGAGCTTGCCATTACTCCGGCATTTTCGGCAAGTACGATAGCCGAGCGATAGCCCTTTCCGGCAGATAATCTCATAGTTGTAACATCATCTAATGAGTATTTCAAATGAAATCTTGGAGTTACAAATGTTTCATAATTACTATGATTGTCAACTCTGATACCGCCAACAAGCGTTAAATCTTTGATACCATTATAGCCATATTCCGCAAAAAATCCTGGTATAGATTCGATTGTTTCATATTCACTATTCTTGTATTTTTCATCATAATGATCGTATTGATAACTAAGTCCGGTTGTAAGTTTGTTGTCCTCATTGAATTCTGCTTGATAAAGCAAATTCACATAAAGAGAATTTTGCTGTGCATCATATAAATTTTTTCCGTAAAATGAATTTTGCTTGTGATAAGTTCCACTAATTATAGTACCAATACTTTGGTGCATTTCAGTAGGAATAATAAATCCATTTTTTGTGAAAAGTTGCACACGTTCAGTATTTACTTCAAATCCATAATTTGCAGGATTATTATTAGCAACAAATGCACTTTGACCACCATTTCTGGATTCGAAAAGTACATTTATGCCGGTTACAGTTTCATGAATTTCACCTTCATATTTCCATCTGTTAATGGCATTAAATTGCTTTACAAGAGGATGATCGATGAAAGAATCGTGATTCATATCAATTGGATTTTGTAGCATATTAGAATGAAGTAAAAGCATTGTGCTGGTTTTTTCATTCAGTTTATAGGCGCCATCTATACTTGCCTCCACTCTGCCCATATCATCAACAAAAGCATTACCATAAAATGGTTGTGAAGTTTCCGGCTTTTTCAAAGCAACATTTATTTGTCCTGAAATAGATTCGAATCCATTAACAACAGAAGCAGTTCCCTTTGAAATTGATATTGACTCCATCCAAGGACCTGGCACATATCCAAGCCCATATCTTGAGGCAATTCCTCGTAGATTTGGAATATTTTCAACCAAAATCTGACTATATGAGCCATGCAATCCAAGTAATTGAATTTGTCTGGCACCTGAAACAGCATCTGTATATTCCACATCAACCGAGGCGTTGGTAACAAAACTTTCTGCAAGGTTACAGCAGGCAGCTTTTTGCAAACCTTTCGAAGTAATCATTTCTGATTTAACAATATCGCTATGAGAGATAATTGATGCAGGTTTTTCGCCTTCCACTTTCACCGCATCGGTTTTGATATTTGTTTTCAAGCGAATTACGAGCAAATCTTCATTACTCGAAACATTTGTAGTGTCAATTTCATAACCCACATAACGGGTAATGATTTTTGTAGAATTTTTGGGAATTTCAATTGTAAATTCACCATTTTCATTGGTAAACGCACCTGTTTGAGTGCCCAACCATTGAACAGATGCTCGCTTTAATGGAGTATCTTTTCCATCTTCGCCCACACCAAATACCTTGCCTTTGATTTCTTTAGAAATCAAGATAGTAGGTATTAAAATTAATATTAAAAATATATTTCTAATCATTTTTTTCCATTTTGAAATAATTAATCAATTTTTTTCATCGAAATCCTCGTCATTTCGAGCAATGCGAGAAATACAGTATTTTATATAACTACTACATTTACAAACAGACAAGAATGTCTGTTCTACCAAAAAAAATATAGAATAAGATTAATTATTTGGAGAATCGGATGATTTTTCGGAATTTAATGATTGCAAAAGCATATATAGTACAATCTTTCGAATAAAGGAATGAGTTTTGAGTTTGATTTCTTCGGCTTTACATTTTAAATCAGCATAGAATTGCGAATTTTCAATTGTTTCAATTAACGGCTGAATAATCGAAAAATCGAGAATGATTTTATTTTTTGAATTGGAAATAAAATCATCATTGATAGCATAAATTTCACTCTTATCAGAGCAACAATCATCGCTGTGAACAGCAATGGTATTGTGTTTTACT
>JANJUO010000051.1 GCA_024710535.1 bacterium | reverse complement strand
TGAGTAAAGGCTTCAGCTTTGTATCGAAATGAGCATTCATTTGTCATAACCAAGCTGGTGCTTGGTTACAAGTGAACTGAGGATGATCTATTTGTCGGTTGTAACAACCGACAGAACGGCATTCAAAGTCTCCGTCAGTTGTTACAACTGACGATTTTTTTCTGGCAACTAAGACCCCTGCTTAGTTGCATATATTTAAACTTTTCGTTGACTTCGATACGCACTTTGTGCTACTTTAGTCAACGGTGCAATTCGCTCATTGAGTAAAAGCTTCAGCTTTGTATCGAAATGAGTATTCATTTGTCATAACCAAGCAGGGGCTTGGTTACGAGTGAACTGAGGATGATCTATTTGTCGGTTGTAACAACCGACAGAACTAATATTTTTCCAATTTTGAAATCAGTTTCTTACTAAATCACCCAATTCTCCATATACATATTTCATTTGCATTGCCAAATCAACGTTATGGACTCTGATAATATCTATATCTTTTTTCAGAAGTAGCGAATGGATCAAAAATGTGGCAACATCTCGGTGGGTTGGCTCTTCTATATCAACCATTTTTCCAATGAATGATTTTCTTGATATACCGAGCAATTTTGGGTATTTAAGAGAATCAAAATGATTCAAGGATTTTAGCAATTCAATATTATGCTCATAGGTTTTACCAAAGCCAATTCCAACATCAAGAATTATATTTTTTTGCTCATTAACCATAGCCAAATTAATTTGTCGAGAAAAAAATTCATACACATCTTTCACAATGTTTTTATATTGAGGATTAATTTGCATATTTAAAGGATTGCCCTTAATATGCATAATTACAAGCCAAGCATTAAAATTTGCAGATAATTTTGCAAGAGCCGGAGTGGCAGTTAGTCCGGAAATATCATTTATAATATTTGCACCAGATTTCAATGCATATTCTGCCACTTTAAATTTTGTAGTATCAATAGAGATAGGAATTGATTTATTATATTTTCTAATCATTTCAATAACTGGAATCACTCTATCCAATTCTTCCTGTTCGGATACAGCCGGTGCTCCCGGGCGTGAGCTTTCGCCACCAACATCAAGAATATCAACACCTAACTCCATAATTTTCAGAGCATGCTCAAATGCTTGGTTCTTGTCATAAAAATTTCCACCATCCGAAAATGAATCAGGAGTAATATTCAAAATCCCCATTATTTTCGGAAATCCATTTGCATTTTTATAAAAATCGTTCATAATTTATAACCCATTTTCAAATGTTTTCAAATTAAATTTCGGTCCTTCAATATATGGAAACTCTTCAAGTAATTCACCGGAATAGTAGAATTCGAAGCCAATTCCGCCAAATGTGTATTCTCGCTCGCCAACAGTAATTCTGGAACCGCCAACAACTGGATTAGATTTGGGTTTGGATGAGCGAAATCCAACATTGAACAAAGTGGCAAGTATTTCGGGGCGATTAGATATATCATAGCCAGCTCGACGCCACTGCTCACGAATTTGAAACAAAATCAATCCCGCATACAAGTATGAATAAAAATGGTTCTTGTAATTAACCAAATTTTCCATTCTTTCAGCGTCTGGATTATCTGTTTTGAATTGGATAATATTTTCGTAATATTTGCCAAGATAAAAGGGGGAAATCTCGTCCTTAAGATTTCGTTCAACATCTTTTGCTGTGAATTCTTTAATGCCGGTAACACCGAATGAAATCATATTTCCAACAGATAGAATTTTCAGTGGCATAAGAGCTCTTTTGAAAATTTCACGTTCGGAATTAAATAGGCGAATCTGCTCGCCAATCAGTACCATAGCAATCAATCTCGGCTCAATTCCCAAAATTAGCCCCACGCTATCAATCAATGGTTTGTCTTTGATAATTGCCTGCTTAAGCACGCCCCATTCTTGCAGATTAAACCATTCGAAAGCATTAGTATTTTTAGAATACAATCCAAAATCATAATAGAAAAGCTCTTTCTGTTTATTGAAAGCTGATTCCAAGTTTACTGAGTCAAGTGTTTTGATATTGACAGCTTGAATCATTTTGTTTACAAGTTCAAAATCGCCAGTATCTTCAAGAACTTTCATAATAATTTTGGCATTTTTTGGGAAATATCGCTCCAAAATCATCAATTTATATGCAATAAAAGCCGCATTGTGCGGCTCAATTTTTGCTGAATTTGTGTCGGAATCTGATATTCTTGCAATTGGTTCGGATACTTCCACGAATTTTCTATTGTTAATATCAACGCTCCCGCTCTCATTTGTCCATTGTTTGAAAATTGCTAAATAAGAAAAGGATAGACCAAAACCGAAAACTGCAAAAATAACAACTAAGGTTTTCAGCACAATCAAAGCATATTTTTTATATTCATTTTCCAAAGTAATCCATACCATACATCGATTTACATATTATCTAATTTTTTTATTTAGAGTAGATTTTCATTTCGCTGATTAAATGCTTGATTTCTGTCTCGGCATTTTTGAAATCTTCAGTTTCCGACTTTATCTTCTTTTTCCCATCCAAAAATTGAATCATTTTTCCGCCATCAAAATAGAATCTTCTCTCTGTTTTAGAAATTTCATCGCCCACATAACAAGATTGGCTGTAGAAAACGAAAAATACTTCAGATTGATGATAATAAAATTCATACGATTCACCGCAATCACCCACTCCGCTCATTCCCGTGATTATTAATTTGATTTCTTTTCCGGCTTTGTAGATGGAGACAGTTGTTTCTTCATAATCATCCTCATCACTTTTAGTAATTTCAGTTACTTTGAATGTTTTTTCTTTGCTTTTGATTTCTTTGTATAGTTGCTTGATATTTGCAATCTTCGATGAAACATCATCAGCTTTTTGTGAAAAAACATTAGTGCCACAAATAGCAAAAGCAACAAAAAGAACAGCAATTGTTCTAAAAGATAATTTCATAAATTCACCTTATTTGAAAATATAAGTAATTGTGCCATTATCATCAACATCCGGCACTGTGCCGAGCTGAATGGCTTTGGTTTCGATAAATTCTCGAGCAATTTTGGGCTCAATATTTGCGTGAATGGCAAACTCCAGAACGCTTATTTTGCCATCATTTTTTCTAATCAATTCATAAAGCAAATTATTCATTTTGTCTTGCATATAATTAGCTCTCCTTTTTTTTAAGTGAAAAACACCAAAAATACCTGCCGCTGAAATAAGAACACCAAAAATGATCAAAAATACACCAGTATCATTATCCCATTCGCTCAATCCAAATGCCAAGAAAAATATCCCATAAAATATGCCGCCCCAACTTAAATAATTTAGTTTCTTAGGCGTTAATTTCTCAGATTTAGTGTCCATTCTCAAACTTCCCATTCATTAATTGCATTTAGAAATTACAATTAAAAAAATTACACAATTTTAAAAAACTAAATTAAGCAATTTTTCAAATATGAATTAGTACAAATGTGTAGATAGTGCTTTTGAATGTGTGGATGATACATTTTAGCTTGTGGATGCGACAATGTTTACATAAACACCTGTAAAATATATCAAAAAAAAAGCCCTAAAATGTTTTTTTAGGGCAAAATCAATAACTATTTCCTTTTTTTATGTCTGTTTTTACGCAGCCTTTTTTTCCTTTTGTGAGTAGCCATTTTATGGCGTTTTCTCTTTTTACCGCAAGGCATATTACTTCTCCAAAAAAAATATTTAATTAAATTTAATTTCTTTTCACATTCAAACCGTAAAATTACAAAAATCTTTACAAATAATAAAGAATTTTTTTTAAATACTGTGAAATAATTGCAAGGAATAAACAGGGTATTCAATTCAAAAATCAAATGTAGCAAATCAGCTTTGTGAATTCTTATAATTTCATTGATATTTGATAGAAATAACTTTTAATTTTATTAAGTTGCAGATATTTATAAGATTAAAATTCCTTGAAAATCCCGATAAGGATTATAAGCAATTTAGCAACAAGACCTAATTTCAATTTAATATATTTTCAACTGCATTGTTTCTGTGAGATAAAAAAAAGGAAGAATTAATAAATTCTTCCTTTTAATATTTTCATCAAATAAAAAATTATTTTTTGAGTTTTTTATTCTCAAAAGCATCATAAATCAAAGCAACTGTCTTGGTTACAACAAGAATATCGTCCAAAATCACTTGAGTATAATTGAGAATATTCAAATAAAGAAGTCTTGTTCTTAGTTTATCTTCAGTTTCTGCAATTTCATTAATATTTTCTTGTTGATATTTTCTGATTTTTGCAGACAAAGCATCAACTTTACGATTTGTTTCTTCAAGATTTTGGAAATCAAGGTTTGCAAAACAATCGCTCAAAGTACCAAGAATTGCATCCAAATAATTTTTAATATCATTCAAGTCTTTGTTTTTGTCTTTCTCAAATCCTTCATGATTATTATCAAAATACTTGTATATATTGTTGGAAATTTCTTTGTAATTCTCGTGAATTCTATCCAAAGCACCTATAGATTTTGCAAGCAAATTACCGTTTTTGTTGATTTCTTTATCATTTGATTTAATAAGTTTAACAATATTTCCAGTAAGTCC
>JANJUO010000452.1 GCA_024710535.1 bacterium | reverse complement strand
TACATCTGTAGTAATGTTCTAATAATTTCTTGCCCTTTTCTTCACCAAGTAATTCAATTGGGTTTTTACCAATAAATCGTTCAGCAGAGTAACCTTTTTTCTCTTGATGAACTTTATTGTTTCTGATATACTTAAGTTTATTTCCATCATATACCTCCACTAAAAACATAGCATTTTGAGTGTTATTGAATACTTTTTCATACTCGAAAGTAATTTGTTGAATTTTCTCTAAATAATTATATCTTTCGGTAATATCCGAACAAAATGTAATAAATTTATTTTCTTCTAATTTTACTGCTTTGATATTAGACCAGAATTCGGAGGCGTCATTTCTCTTTAATTTGATGTCGAAATAAATATGACCTTCTTGATTTAAATCTTTTAAATTAGAAGCCATAAGATTTTTTGAATTGTCATCAACCAAATCGGATAAAGACATATTTAGTAGCATTTCTTCAGTAAATCCTGTCAATTTTGAAGTGTATGAATTAACTTCCAATAATCTTCCTAATTCGTTCAGAATGAATATAGCCATTGGTGACAATTCAATATATGAACGAAACTTCGATTCCGATTCTATTAATTTTATTTCCTGCTCTTTTCTGTCTGTAATATCATAAATATAGCCATGCCATAAAACGCTTTCATTTTCCAACTTTTCTGGCATTGCGCTTCCTCTTAGCCAACGAGTTCCTTTTTCAGGCAAAATAACTCGATAATCAAATTCCCATATTGTCAATGTTTTTGCTGAATTAGCGATTGATGCCACAACTGCATTAAAATCATCAGGATGAAGTCTTGAAAAAACTAAAGAGGCATCTTTTTGAACTTGCTCACTCGTTACTTCGTAAACATCATAAATTCTCTCACTTGCATAAGGAAAGCATGAACTACCATCTTTAAATAATTGAAATTGATATATTGTTCCAGGAATTCTTTTAGATAAAACATTAAGTAAATTGCTTGTATTTTCTAATTCAATTTTTGTTTTGACTTTTTCAGTAATATCATTTTGAACAGCAATAAAATACATTGATTCATCTAAAGTATCATAAAATGGTGTAATTATCATTTCTTGATAATATAATTCACCATTTTTTCGTTTATTGATTAGCTCGCCTTTCCATATCTCACCATTTGAAATAGTTTCCCACAATGATCGATATAATTCTGTACTATTCAAGCCCGATTTCACCAATTGAGATGGTTTCTTGCCAACAGATTCATCAAAGTTAAAACCGGTTATATCTTCAAAAGATTTATTTACAAAATTGATTATTCCATCTTTGTCGGTAATCACGATTCCATTTGCAGAGGCTTGGAGTGCGGCATTATGCCTTTGAAGAACAGATTCTATTTTGCGTCTTCCCATCACATTCGACATAAACGCCAAATTGCATAGGCGACTATTTAGAATTATTTTCGAATCTTTTATGTCACAATAAAAAATTGTTCCATTTTTATGTTGACATGGCACATTCATCATAACTCGATTTTCGTCTCCACTTGCCTCTGCAAAATGTTTCGAAGCTTCTTCAATAAATACTTTGGGATGCAAATCATGAAATTTCAATGAGAATAGTTCACTTTTTTGATAGCCGAACATTTTACAAAAGACATTATTAGCATAAATTATCTTGGCTGTGGCAGAATCTGCAACGCAAATTCCATCATTAGTACCTTCGAAAATTGTTCTATATCTATTTTCACTTTCGATAAGAGTTTTTTCTATTAATTTCTTTTTAGTGATATCTTCAACACTGTAGGCAAATCTACGGTTGCCATTCTCTGAAATCCCCAAAAATGATACTGTTGAGCACAATGTATAGAAATTATTTTCACTAAAATGTTCATATTCAAATTGAATCGGCTTTCCTGTGTGATATGCTTGATTGTAATATTTCAGCCACGATTGAATATGCTCGTAAGGAACGCCCAATTCGGAAGCAAATTTATTTTTTGTACTATCGGTACTTTTCAATCCAAAAAAATTAATTGTATTCAAATTATCAAAAATATGCAAAATATCATTATTTACAATTTCGACCACACCGCGCATCATACTACCACTATCAAAAAAACTTGCCAAAATTGCTTCGCTCTCTTGGATTTCCTTCTGTTTATTCTTTAGTTTGTCGATTACTCTAACAATACTTTTGATGCCAATTAATCTTTTATCTTTGATTATCGGATATTTATTAACCTCTGTCCAAACCTTTTTGTTATATCCACTTATGAAAAGTTCAAAGTTTTTGGCTTTTTTGTCAATTTTTAATTGTTCGTCTATTCTTCTAATTTCAATTGCTTCATTATATGAAAACAAATCAAAATCTGTCTTTCCTATAATCTCATCGTTGCTTTTATTTAGAAAGTTACAGAAAGCATCATTCACAAATTGATAAGTAAAATTTTCATCTTTAATAAAAATGAATTCATTTATATCATTAATCAATTCGAATAGAAATTCATTGTAATTGCTATATTTAAAATTCATATCTTATTACCTTGAAAAAGATTTTTAATCAATTTCTCCAAATCTTTTTCAAACAATTTTATTCAAAATGCAAATTAGAATTTATTTTCCAAAATGCTCAATATACAATTACAATTTAATTACATTTGTTGAATAATTCAAAGAATAAATTAAAATTTTTCATAAATTTGAATGATTTATTAAAAATGATTTATTATAATAATTTGTTTATTTTTTAATTGAAAATTCTTTTTTTTCACAACATCAAAAATTTTCTTATATTGTGTTGGTTTTTAAAACAAAAAACGGAAAAATGAAAAGATGAAAGTAAATAACCCAAAAGAATCAATATTTTTTACTGATAGCCAAGATCCAAGTTCGTATTCGCTCAAAAATCAAATTGCAGAGCATTTGGAATTTCGTTTAGTTAAAGATAAAATCACTGCGATGCATGAAGATACTTATAAAGCATTAGCTTTATCAATCAGAGATAGATTAATCCGCAAATGGCTTCGTACCCAACATCAGTATTATCAACAAGATACCAAAAGAGTTTATTATCTTTCTATGGAATTTTTGATGGGAAGATTGCTCGGAGATGCTTTGATAAATCTGAATTTTTATGAAGAATGTTACGAAATTCTTGCAGAATTGGGCTATGATCTTGAAAAAATCAAAGATATCGAGCATGATATGGGGCTTGGTAACGGTGGTTTAGGTAGATTAGCGGCTTGTTTTTTGGATTCGATGGCAACCCTCGAACTTCCCGCTTTCGGCTATGGTATCAGATATGAATATGGCATTTTCGAGCAAGATATAATTAACGGTTATCAATTTGAAAAACCTGATAATTGGCTTCATTTTGGCAGTCCTTGGGAAATTATCAGGGCTGAATACAAATATAAGATAAAATTTTATGGAAAAGTTGAGCAAATTATTGATAAAAATGGGCATCTAACCTCACTTTGGATTGATACTCATGAGGTGCTTGCTATTGCTTACGATATTCCAATTCCGGGCTATAAAAATAATACAGTTAACAATTTGAGATTATGGGAAGCAAAAGCTACTCACGATTTTGATTTCAATTCTTTTAATCAGGGCGATTATATCAAAGCCGTTGAGCAAAAGAATGAAACCGAGAATATTTCAAAAGTCCTTTATCCAAACGACAATACTGTTGCCGGTAAAGAACTTCGTCTGAAACAGCAGTATTTCTTTGTTTCGGCTTCTCTGCAAGATATTTTCAGAAGACATAAAAATAATCACACGGATATTACAAGTTTTTCAAACAAAAATTGTATTCAATTAAATGATACGCATCCTGCAATTGCAATTGTTGAATTGATGAGAATCTTGCTTGATGAAGAAGGTTTGGGCTGGGATGTTGCTTGGGATCTAACTACAAATACTTTTGCTTATACGAATCATACAGTATTGAGCGAAGCATTAGAAAAATGGTCGGTTTCATTGTTCGAAAGATTATTGCCAAGACATTTGCAGATCATATTTGAAATCAATTATCGCTTTTTGGATAAGGTCAGAATGAAATTTCATAATGATGGAAGAATTATTGGCGAAATGTCGATTATCGAAGAAGGTGAAGATAAAAAAATCAGAATGGCACATTTAGCAATAGTTGGTTCATTCTCTGTAAATGGCGTTGCCGAACTTCATACTCAAATTCTCAAGGATAAAGTATTCAATAATTTCTATAGATTTGAACCGGAAAAATTCAACAATAAAACTAATGGAATCACTCCACGAAGATGGCTCAGAAAAGCAAATCCATTTCTTTCACATATCATAAGTGAAAAAATTGGAGATTCATGGATTACCAATTTATACAGATTGAAAGAATTAGAAAAATGGGCAGACGATGAAGCATTTCTTGATTTATGGAATGAAGCAAAGTGGATTAATAAACAAAATTTGATAAAATATATAGAAAAAGAACATAATATTACGATTAATCCAAATTCAATTTTTGATGTTCAAGTGAAGAGAATCCACGAATACAAAAGACAACTTTTTAATATTTTGCATATTATTCATTTGTATATCAAAATTAAAGAAAATCCGAACATTGATTTTGTTCCTCGAACATTTATCTTTGCCGGAAAAGCGGCTCCTGGATATTTTACTGCAAAGAAAATCATTAAATTAATTAATTCTGTTGC
>JANJUO010000361.1 GCA_024710535.1 bacterium | reverse complement strand
CTCACCGGTATTGCCAGAGTCCGGTTGGTCGATCTACCTGAATCAAGATAAGCGACCACAAGCGTTAGGCCCCCAACCCCATGCCAGCTCAGCCAAGGAGTGAACAGGGGAGGGGGCCGCGCTTTTGGCGGATAGCCTTTGATACGAAGGCATAATTGCCAAATCAGCAATAATGAGTCTTAAACAAAAAAAACTGAGTCCGTGAAGCTGCAACGAAGGTCAGTGAACCAACTCATCCGGATGGTTCAGAGGCGGAGATCGGATGTTAGGATAGACAACAAAGAAAACACCATCAAACCAATCTATACGATGAACCCAAATCCACTCGCACCAAGCAGTACCATAGGCTTGCGCATCATCGATGCCATTCAGTATGAAATGCTAATGGAGTACATCCAGAAGGCTTCTTTTCCTGGTCAGAACTTCGCGACAATAAATATTTTCAAAATGCTTGAGGAACTGCCATTCATGCCTTATACAGTCGAGGAGATCAGACAGCGCATCGCAGAACAACGCTCTCTAGCATCTGAAGAGAAGTCTGACAGTCCTGCGATCGAGCCAGAGCAGAAGCAGGTTAATTCTGGCCAGCGTCGATAGACTGTGGAAGGATCATCAAAACAGACTGGTGCAGGACCTTACGAGAAGGCAGTGTTCCGGCGTATGATAGGCGGCATCCCATTTCGTCTGGTCGGTATTAAGGAAAACAAAGACGCTGCGGAAGCCTACAGATTCCGATTCGAGCAGATATTATTTCGAAGAGGCATTGCCAAAGAATTGAGGGTGAGACCTATCAATGAGGGCAGCAGTTACGGAGTGTATATGGAAGTGTAATAAAAACAGGGAGCGCAGCCTGGTTGTTTGGCGACGACAGCTGCGACTCCCCATTCTAAGATGAGATGAACAGCTTTATCGTGATTGACTTTGCTGCATCCCGCGCAAAGATAGACCAGAAAATAGAGGCTTACAATCTGAGGGAGTCGGAGCGATTGGCAAGGGCGGGGCTAAAACATGGCGGTGAATTCGTCCGCTTGTTGAACCGGGAATTCTGCTACGCCTTAATCCGGCTCGCCAGGATCCAGCTCTACCAGGCCCAGAAGTCGAGTGGTATCAGTGCTGAAGCTGACAGTCTTCCTCCCATCACTGTCAACAATCAGACTTTGAGCAAGTGGCTTAAAGTTCATCCGACAACCATCTGGCGGTATCGGCAACGTCTTGTAAAGGCCGGCATCCTCACAGGATATGTGAACCATGGTACTCGACAGGACTACGAGCTGCGCTTTGCTGAGGGGCTTCTGGTGATTCAAGAGGCTTCATTCCGGACTCAAAAGAGCCCAGTTGCCACGATTCTGGAAAGCCCATCAGACGCGGCCTCGACAGAATTAATTGCAAATCGCAAACCTACACTGAGTATCCTACCGGAGACTAAAGAAAAGAATAAAACCTTGTTGAAATGTGCAAAAGTCTCCGAATCCCCAAGTTGCGATATCTCGAGACCTCAACAGCACCCCTGCAGTGACCTCCCGAAGACTTTTGCGACAGTAACCGGAGACCTTTTAACTGGAAACAAGCGACCACAAGCTGGGGCTGGCGCGGCTGCTGATGTTGCGCCGCAAAGCGAATTGGAGGCCTATCGCGAGAAGGTTGCCAGGGCAGATATATCGTTCAAGCAGGCAGTAACCGTAAGTATCAATAGCTTGATATCCAGTGTGATTGCGCTGCTTTATGCGGAATGGCAGTTCTACGGCAGCTATCTGCAGCAGCTCTCCACCTATCTGGCTACGCACTACTACGGCAACGTGCACACCTGGACAGAGCTTGCCAGGCGAAATGAACTGCACCACAGCATGCTTACACTCGCCGCCGACTACAGCATGAGACATCCGGAATACCGGCCACCACATCCGATGATGTATTTCAACGTGAATAACAACAGCAACGGATTCCAGGCACTGGGTAAATGGTTGAAGACTCGAAGGGAATGGGATAAACTGAAGGAGTCGAGTACCAGCCGAAAAGCCCGTGATCATGAAGAATTGCTTCGAATTGTGCGGCAATTTCAGTTTCACCCAGACCTGGCCCAGTTCCGCCGCTGTGAAGCAGAGGTGAAGCGCAAGGTTCCGCACCTGCTGGAGACATTTCTGAGAATGGTAGCCGGGTTGGAGACATCGCAGATTCATCACAATTCATCACAGCGGAGACAGTCTGTGATGAATGATCCTCCAATAATTGAAAACATGCGCCAATACTGCGGTTTGGTGAATAGTGATATAGCCGAAAACTCCCGAAAAGCATCACAATGACAGGTCCAATACGTCACAGCCAGCCACTTGTGATGAGCGAAAAGAGATTCCTGGTGTATCTCGCTGAAAGGCTTGCGGATACTGACTTTCGATGTAATACGACATCGCAGGTACATCACGGTTTACCTCACAATTTTAAAAATCAAGGATCCCAGCCCTGACAAATATGAAAGATTCATTGAGTAAAAGCAGTCTATCGAAGCTCTACGTCACCTTCAAGGACGGGAATAAGCGCACATTTCATTCTCGAGCAGATAAAGACCGAAAACAGGGACAAAATGTAGGAGTTCAGCACCTTAAGAGCTTGGTGTTAAAGCCTTCCGATGAGTGGAGAGGGAGGGTTGCCTGTGCGATCATCTACTGCAAGATTTCCGGAAACCCGCTATGGCAGTGGGTTGATGGAGTAGGGGAGTTAGATCCGTACAGAACACGAACACAGGAAGCAGCCGGGGAGAAAAATCAGTAAATAATTGAAGGCATGCAGGAAAACACCATAAAAGTCCAGATTTCCCAGCGGCAGATCCACGAGCTCGGTCGTATGATAACGCACGAGATACTAGAGCAGCGCATTGAAACCAGAACACTTGAGATGCGGCTAATGTCGCACACCCTTGCGAACCTTGGCCGGCGGCTCTTTGCCAGGAGCTTGACGCATCCAACTCAGCAGGTAATTCTGACACTGAGCCTGGTAGAGGTATGGGCGCTGCGACGGTTCAAGCCAAGGAGTGCATACCGAACAGATCTGGCAAGCCTTGAATTCATAATGGAGGCTGCTCACAAGTTCGAACAAAGACTAAAGCGAGAACCCGCCTATGAATCCTTCCTCTGAGACACCCGGACACTTCGTGAGCGTGCTGGAGATTGCATTCAGGTACTTCCCATACGCTAAGAATAAGCAATCGGCACGCAATCTGTTGATGCACTTCATCCGGCATGACCCGGAGCTTCACAAGGAACTTATCCGACTCGGCTTTCGCAAGGGCCAGCGCTTGTTCAGCCCGATTCAGCTTGCGACCTTGATCGACCACTTCGGAGCCTATGGCTCATTCCAGCGCTGTAAAAACTCATCCCGCACAAATCTGACAGTATCATG
>JANJUO010000339.1 GCA_024710535.1 bacterium | reverse complement strand
TAACGTTAGTTTCTTGCCTGATGGAGTTGTGATATCTCGCTCGGGAATATTTGTCAGGTAAGGATTTGGCTGATTAAAATCTGTAATCGGAGCATAGACTCCACCATGAATTGTAGCCCATCGTCGATATACCAAATCTTTATTATAGGTTGCTTTTGCTTCGGTGAATGCCATTTCTTCGGCAGTTTTATCCAAATGCTCCCATCCAACAAATAGCGAGCCGGCAAGAAGAAAAAGAAAAAAAATGCATCCTATTACTAATATTCTTTTTCTTAATTTTGGCAATAAAATTATTTTCTTAAAGACTCCGGTATTGTCTTTTTGACTTTTTGATTCTGATTCACTTTTCATTATGGTTACCCCGAAAATGAGTAATTTGAAATTTCTTCTCACAATTTTAATACATCAAGAAATCTCTAACCAAATTTACAAAATATTTTTTTTAATTACAAATATTTAACAAATATTTTTTTACTTTAATGGTATGCTGAAATAAAATGTAGTGCCAAATCCTTCTTTACTTTCTGCCCAAATCTTTCCGTTGTGTTTATCAATAAACTCTTTGCAAATAATCAAGCCCAAACCTGTTCCTTTTTCTCCGGCTGTTCCATCTGTGGAGCGAGATTCTCCGACTTTGAAAAGACTATTTACCGTTTCTTCAGACATCCCAACTCCCGTATCGGCAATGCTAATTTGAGTGCATTTTTTGTTATCTCTTTCTATAATATTAGAGCTTATAGTGATAGTTCCACCCGAAGGAGTAAATTTAACAGAATTTGTAGAAATATTGCGAATAACGGTATTTATCATATTGCCATCGCAATAAGCCAGATCCGACTGATCTATATTGTTTATTAATTTAATATTTTTATTCTTGGCAAGGGGCTCCAAAAGAGCAAAATTATGCTTAACAATCTGATATATATAATTATGTTCGGGAGTAAATGAAATTGTATTTCTTTGTGCTTTCGACCAAGTGAGCAAATTTTCCAGTAGTTCGGTTATATTATCGGCGCTATTTTTTAGAAGCAAAGTGAATTCTTTGATTTCTTCGGTAGTAAAATCATCTAATTCATCGTTCATCATACCGGCAATTGCTTTAAAAGAACCGATTGGATTTTTTAGGTCATGAGCAATAATCGAAAAGAATTTATCCTTTGTGGCATTGAGTTCTTGTAGTTTTTCTTTCTGCTCGTTAATGAGATTATTTTTTCTTTTTAGAACGTTGCTTTTCAAATAGAAAAATGCAATTGTCAATATTAGAATAATACTAACGGAAATAGAAATCAAAATTAAATATTGATATTCTTGCTTTTGCCTTTCTATATCTTTTTGCTTTTCTTTATTTTGGAATTTTGCTTCTTGCTCTGTGGTTACTTTTGCAATTTCTTCGTCATAATTTTGCTTATAATAACCCAGAAACTTTAATGCATAGATATAAGCGTTGGCACTATCTCCGGCAATAGCATAAACATCTTTGAGAAGTCTTGTTGATTCCAATAAATAAGATAGTATTTTGGTTTCTTCCGAAAGTTTATATGCTTTTAGACCAAATTCAATACTTTTTTTGTAATTTTTATTCTTAAAATGTGCATCTGATAAATTAATTAGGATATTTATATGGTAATACTCCAAATGATATTCAACAGAGTAAGAGAGTGCTTTATTATATTCTTCTATTGCTTTATCAAGTTGATTTTGCTCTTTGTATATAGATGCAAGAAGATTATAATTGCTCACTGCAAGATTATTATTATTGACTTTTTTTGCATAATTAATAGATAAATTTGCATATTTTTCAACAGAATCAAACGATTTTGGACCAATTTCAAAATAAATTGCAGCTAATCTATTATAAGAACGCCCTAATCCAAAATCATCTTTAATCTCATCAAAAAGGCGAACCGATTTCAAAGTATAAGATATTGCATTTTCGTAAACTGCATTTGCTCTATAAAGCTCTCCGATAAGTCTTGTTGCCTCGGCATATCCAAGTTTATCTTTAAGTATTTCTCGTAATTCGAGTTCTTTATTATATAGATTTAATGCTTTTGCATATTGCCCTTTGATTTTATTATAAGTTGCCAAAGCATTCAGGGATTTTGCTTTGCTCAAATCATCTTTCAAATCCAATGAAATTGTATAAGCCATTTCCGCAAGTATAAAACTATCATCCACATTATTTAAATGATTAATCACGGAAATCAAACTATCTATTTTTTTTGGTGAGTTTGGAATTCCATCAAAAATATTTATAATGCTATCAACATTTGCTTTTGTAGAATTTTTATTTAGAAAAAAAATCAATACCAATAATATAAAAACAATCTTTTTTGTCATTTCAATCCAATTCATTCAATCTGCTACATCATTAATTATTATCTGCCATCTCGACAATCTTCGAAAAATCATTTACTAACTTAATCATATTTTCAATGTCAAACAAATCAACAGCTTCTTTTAATGATTGCCCATAATTAGCAACAAATTTGTTGCTATGTTGATTGCCGGCATTTATACATTTTTGGGAAAACCTTTTTATTTCATCTAAAACATTTCCCTTTTTAACAATTTCCCATTCCTTGCAAAGTTCATTTTTGATTATATTACATAACTCTATCGAAAAATTCTCTTTTTCAACAGTAGAATTATCTGTAACTTTCATTGAAAATTTTGAAGAGTTACTATTTATTATCACTTTTTCAAATATATGATTCAATTCTGATGTATGGAAATCTTTAGTTAAAATAAAATCACTATGTTCGATAATTTTTTTGACTTCAAATTGACTTGTATTCGAAGAATTGCAAATATTTAACACATTAATTACATTCAAATCTTTGCTAATATGAATTTCATTGATTAATCTTTCAATTTCGTGAAAATCTTCACCCAAATTATTAATCAAGAGTTGATAAGATATTTTCTGTAGATCATTGTATGCGTCTTTGAAATCATTAAAATAATTATACATTATTTTCTTATTATTGCAAAAGTCGAAAATATTTTGCAAATTCTTATCATATCTACCTATCAAACATACATTCAACTTCTTGAATTCTGCTTGAAATGTCAAATTATCAGAAATCAAAACCGAACTTATATCATT
>JANJUO010000329.1 GCA_024710535.1 bacterium | reverse complement strand
GTTTTACTGTTGATTGCAAAGAATTAACAGAAGGATACAACTCAATTCAGCAACAGAAAGAACAAGTTCTTAATTATTTGGAAAATAAGGGAATTAAAAGAAGCGATGTTCAAATTTCCTCGCTTACAACTACAATCCAATATCAAATGAATGAAAATGGCTATCCTTCTAATATCAAACTTGGTTATCAATTGGAGCAAAGAGTTAGTATAGCATCAAACGATATTAATTTGATAACAAAAATTGCAAATGAATCCACAGAATTAATACAAAATGGGATTGAATTTATTTCGTTTAATCCAAATTTTTATTACACTAAATTGAATGAATTAAAAATCGAAATGCTCGGCGAAGCAACGAAAGATGCCACACAAAGAGCAAAAGTTTTAGCAGAAAATAGTGGTGGAAGTGTGGGCTCGCTTGCTTCGGCAAATCAGGGCATTTTTCAGATAACTCCTGCTAATTCAACTGAAATTTCAGATTATGGAATGAATGATGATGTTTCTATTGAAAAAAGTATAAAAGCAGTAGTTACATTAAAGTTCTATATTGATTAAAAAAATTATTTATTAATATATAATGGTTAGTAATGAGAATTAATAAAAGGTTTACCAAAGAAGGTGTAAACCCATATCAACATTTCATTTACACAAAAAGAGCATCCACATTGAGAAATCCGGATGGCTCGGTTGTATTTGATATGAAAGATGTTGAAGTACCAACATCGTGGTCGCAATTGGCAACGGATATTTTAGCTCAAAAATATTTCAGAAAAACCGGAGTTTCCCTTTTTGATGAGGACAATAATCCAATTCTTGATGAAAAAGGAAATCATAAAACCGGCTCTGAAAACTCAATTAAACAGGTTGTGCATCGCTTAGCTGGTGCTTGGACTTGGTGGGGAAAAGAGCATAATTATTTTGACAGCGATAAAGATGCTCAAAATTTCTATGATGAAATAGCATATATGCTTTTGAAGCAAATGGCGGCACCTAACTCACCGCAATGGTTTAATACCGGTTTGCATTATGCTTATGGAATCACCGGCAGTAAGCAAGGGCATTATTTCATCGATCCAGAAACAAAAGAATTAAAAAAATCAGCTGATGCTTACTCAAGACCGCAACCTCATGCTTGTTTTATTCAGTCAGTAAGTGATGATTTGCTGAATGATGGCGGTATTTTCGATTTGCTCACTCGTGAAGCAAGAATCTTCAAATACGGAAGTGGAACGGGTTCAAATTTTTCAAATTTACGTGGATCAGGCGAAAAATTATCAGGCGGTGGATATTCTTCCGGTTTGATGAGTTTTTTGAAAATTTTTGATAGAGCCGCAGGTGCAATTAAATCTGGTGGAACCACGCGTAGAGCTGCAAAAATGGTGATAGTTGATATCGACCACCCGGATGTTGAAGAATTTATCGAATGGAAAGCAAAAGAAGAAGAAAAAGTTGCCGCACTCGTTGCGGGCTCGAAAATTAATTCAACTTTTATGCAGGCAATTCTTGAAGAAGCCGTTGCAAATGGAACAGATAGGAAATCAAATAAAAAACTAAATAAATTAATCAAAAATTCAGTTCATCGCGGCATTCCACTTAATCATATTCAAAGAGTACTTGATTTGGTTGATCAAGGATTTACTTCGTTGAATTTCGAAGCAATGAATACACATTATGAAGGGGAGGGATACAATACTGTTAGTGGTCAGAATTCAAATAATTCTGTGCGTGTATCCAATCAATTTATGGTTGCTGTTGAAAATGACGAAATGTGGGAATTAACTTGGCGTACCAAAAAAGGCGTTGCTAAAACTGTTCGAGCAAAAGAGCTTTGGGATAAAATCAATCTTGCCGCTTGGAAAAGTGCGGATCCAGGATTGCAATATGACTCCACAATCAATGAGTGGCATACTTGTCCAAATGCCGGCAGAATCAATGCAAGTAATCCATGTAGCGAGTATATGTTTCTTGATGATACGGCATGCAATTTGGCAAGTTTGAATTTAATGAAATTTTATGATGAAGAAAATGGCGTTTTCCTTGTTGATGATTATAAGCATGCTGTTCGACTTTGGACAATTGTTCTTGAAATTTCTGTTTTGATGGCACAATTTCCATCGCCAATTATGGCTGAATTAAGTTATAAATTCCGTACTCTTGGTTTGGGCTATGCAAATCTTGGCTCACTTTTGATGGTTAATGGTATTCCTTATGATTCACAGGAAGCATTGGCATGGACGGGTGCGATTTCTGCAATTCTTACCGGCGAATCATATTCCGCATCTGCTGAATTAGCTCAACAATTAGGACCATTTGACGGTTATGAAGAGAATAAAAATGAAATGCTAAGAGTTATGCGTAATCATAGAAGAGCCGCATATAATGCACAGAATTCCGAATATGAAGATCTAACAATCAAACCGCATGGAATTAATAAAAATTTCTGTCCTGAATATTTAAGTGCCGCCGCAAGAGAAACTTGGGATAATGCTATCACATTAGGTGAGAAATATGGTTATCGCAATGCACAGGTTTCAGTAATTGCTCCAACAGGAACAATCGGCTTGGTTATGGATTGCGATACAACTGGTATTGAGCCGGATTTTGCAATTATTAAATACAAAAAACTTGCAGGAGGCGGTTATTTCAAAATTGTAAATCAATCTGTTCGTAAAGCATTAGTTAAATTAAAATATTCAGATAAGCAAATTGAAGATATTGAGAAATACAGTAAAGGTACCGGTACATTAATCGGTTGCCCATTTATCAATAAATCTACATTAAAAGAAAAAGGCTTTAATGACGAGAAAATTGAAATAATTGAAAAGCAATTAGATAATGTTTTTGATATTAAATTTGCTTTTAATAAATGGACACTTGGCGAAGATTTCTTGCTAAATATTGGTATTACTAAAGAGCAATTAAATGAATACAATTTTGATTTATTGAAATCACTTGGATTCAAGGCAAATGAAATCGAAGCGGCTAATGATTATGTTTGTGGTACTATGATGATTGAAGGTGCCCCTCACATCAAAAATGAACACTTGCCTATATTTGATACAGCAAATAAATGCGGCAAGCGTGGCGAGCGCTACATTGATTATATGGCTCATGTTAGAATTATGGCTGCTGCTCAACCGTTTATTTCTGGAGCTATTTCCAAAACAGTGAATATGCCTGCTCATGCAACGGTTAATCAAATTAGTGAAGTTTATACCAAATCTTGGAAAATGATGCTTAAAGCAATTGCTTTGTATCGTGATGGCTCCAAACTTTCACAACCATTGAATTCTGCTAATTATGAAGATATCGATGAAGTAATTTATCTCGGTGATGAAAATAATCTTGATGAAACCAAAGGTGCAAAGGAAGTTCAGGAAATTATTGCAGACAAAGTACATTACAAACTTGTTCGCCATAAATTGCCAAAGAAAAGACATGGTTTTATTCGTGAGGCTTATGTTGGTGGTCATAAAGTTTTCCTTCGTACAGGCGAGTATGATGATGGTAGTTTAGGTGAATTCTTCATTGATATGTATAAAGAAGGTGCTTCATTCCGTGGTTTGCTCAATAGTTTTGCTGTTCTTGCATCAAAAGCACTTCAATATGGAGTTCCTTTGGAAGATTTGGTGGATACATTTGTGTTTACCAGATTCGAACCAGCTGGCTATGTGGACGGACACGAAGCAATCAAATCTTCAACTTCAATTATTGATTATGTTTTCCGTTCATTAGGATATGATTATCTTAATAGAAAAGATTTCATTCATATTACAGCTGTTGATGAAGTGCCAATGGACAACAATAGCAATTTATCTCCTGCCAAGAAAGTAGATGCAAATTATTTAAAGAATGAGAACGGAAATGGAAACGGGAATCATGAAGAAGCAGACGAAATTATTGTAGATTCAGTTAATGAACCAATTGAAGAGCATATTGCTGAAAATTTCGAAGATAATTCAGTTGATGTAAATGGACATCACTTGCTCAAAGTTGGTAGCAGAAAAGAAGCACAATCTTTCGGTTATACCGGCGAACATTGTACAAATTGTGGCTCAATGAGAGTAAAAAGAAATGGTTCTTGCACAGTTTGCGAAGATTGCGGAACTACGAGCGGTTGCTCCTAATTCTAATTAATAATAAATCAAAAGCCCTTGAAAATTGATCAATTCAAGGGTTTTTTTATTAAAATCAGAAATGATAAATAGAAACTAAGCCCTGATAAACAGAATCTATTTGCTAAATTTTCCAATATCATCTCTTAGATATTCAATATTTATCATCATTTTTTCTGTATATAAACAAATCGTTTATTTATTAATTCAATTATTCATAAATTTGTATGTTGTTTATTTATTAAATTTTTGGAGTTGTTAAATGAAGAAAAGTCTATTATATTTTGGACTAATTGCATTGATTTGTTCAACACTTTTCTCGCAGGCAAAAAAGTCTGAAGAAGTTGATAAATCAAAAGATAAAATGGTTTCCGGAACATTTTCCGGATTAAAGCCACGATTGATGGGTCCGGCAATCACTTCAGGTAGAATTGGAGATATTGCAGTTCATCCTAATGATAAAAATACTTGGTTTGTGGTTGTGTCATCAGGAAATGTTTTTAAAACAACAAACGCAGGTACAAGTTGGATACCTATTTTTGATAATTATGGCTCTTATTCTGTTGGTTGCGTAACAATCGATCCTAATAATCCGCATATTGTGTGGATTGGTTCGGGAGAGAATAATTCTCAACGTAGTGTTGGATATGGAGATGGTATTTATAAATCGATAAATGGTGGAGACAGCTTTGAAAATGTTGGTTTGAAAAAGTCCGAACATATCGCAAAAGTAATTGTTGACCCAAAAAATTCAGATATAGTTTATGTTGCGGCTCAAGGACCACTCTGGGGACCAGGTGGCGATAGAGGATTATACAAAACTATTGATGGTGGAAAAACTTGGGAAAAATCTTTGTATATCAGCGAAAATGCCGGAGTAACTGATGTTGTGATGGATCCAAGAGATAACAACGTTCTATATGCGGCATCTTATCAAAGAAGAAGACATGTTTGGACACTTATCAATGGTGGACCTGACGGTGCTATTTATAAGTCAACAGATGCCGGAAAAACATGGAACAAAATTATGAATGGAATTCCAGGTGGCGATATTGGAAGAATTGGATTAGCAATTTCTCCACAAAATCCTGATAATGTTTATGCTATTGTCGAATTGCCCGAAGGTAAGGGTGGTTTTTATAAAACTTCAAATCGTGGTGCTTCTTGGACGAAAATGAGCGATGTACGTTCTGCTTCTGCTCAATATTATTCAGAAATTGTTTGCGATCCAGTAGAATTCGATAAGGTTTATTCACTTGATACTTATACTTCAATAACAAATGATGGCGGAAAAACTTGGAAAAGAATGAGTTTGAAAGAGCGTCACGTTGATGATCATGCTATTTGGGTTGATCCTGATAATAATAAGCATTATTTAATTGGTGGTGACGGTGGTTTGTATGAAACGTTTGACGATGGAAATACTTTCCGTTTCTTTGAAAACTTGCCAGTTACTCAATTCTATAGAATTCAAGCAGATAATGCATTGCCGTTTTATAATGTGTATGGTGGAACTCAGGATAATAATTCATTAGGAGCACCTGCAAGAACAACTCATTATGCCGGAATTCTTAATCAAGATTGGATTTATCTTGTTGGTGGCGATGGTTATGAACCGCAAATTGACCCAACAAATCCTGACATCATCTATTGTCAATGGCAATACGGTAATCTTCAAAGATTTGATAAAAAAAGTGGTGAGTTAACCGGTATTATGCCACAACCTGAAAAGGATGAAGAGATTAGATGGAATTGGGATACACCTGTCTTGATCAGTCCACATTCACATACAAGATTATATATTGCCGCAAACAAAGTTTTCAAAAGCGATGATAGAGGAGATACTTGGAAAAAAGTTTCTGAAGATCTAACTCGCCAAATTCCAAGAGATAATCTCAAAGTTATGGATAAAATTTGGAATCCTGAAACTGTTGCAAAGAATCAATCAACTTCATTATTCGGAAATATTATTTCACTTACAGAATCTCCTGTGAAAGAAGGTTTGCTTTATATTGGAACTGATGATGGCTTGATTCAAGTTATGGAAAGCGAAGGCAAATGGACAAAATACGATAAATTCACCGGCGTTCCCGAAACTACGTATGTGAGTGATCTTTATGCTTCTCGTCATAACGAAAATGTAGTTTATGCCACATTTAATAATCACAAAAGCAACGATTTCAAGCCATACATTCTAAAAAGTAATGACAGAGGCAAAACATGGACTTCAATTTCCTCAAATTTACCTGAAAATTCTCCAGTTTGGACAATCGAAGAAGATACTCAAAATCCTGATTTGCTTTTTGTTGGAACCGAGTTTGGAGTTTATTTCACTGTTGATGGTGGAAAGAAATGGATTCAAATCAAAAGTGGATTTCCAACAATTGCAGTTCGTGATTTGGACATTCAAGAAAGAGAAAGCGATTTGGTAATTGGAACATTTGGTCGTGGAATTTACATTCTTGATAATTATTCTTCATTAAGAGAAATCAAAGAAGAATTATTCAACAAAGAAGCTCACATTTTCAAGGTAAAAGATGCTTTGCTCTATATGGAAACATCAGCAAAAAGCCGTTCATGCGAAGGCGAATCATTCTATAAAGCAGAAAATCCACCTTTTGGAGCAACTTTCACTTATTATTTAAAAGATTCATACAAAACAAAAAAACAAATCCGTAAAGATAAAGAAAAAGAAGATGAAAAAGCTGGAAAATCTATCACTTATCCTACTTTTGCCGAACTTAGAGCAGAAGATTTGGAGGAATCACCATATATAGTTTTCGCAATTTCTGACGCAAGTGGTAGTCCAATCAGATATTTGAATGCAGGAAACTCTGCCGGTATTCAGAGAATCAATTGGGATTTGCGATATGGATCTTATGAGCCCGTTTCAAAAGAAACCAATCCAAACAAACATTCTTCGGTGCCTGTTCCTCCGGGAAAATACTTTGTTTCAATGTATAAAGTATTGGATGGGGTATGGACAAAGATTACCGAACCGGCTGCATTCGAAGTCAAATATCTTAACGGCGTGACTTTACAAGCCGCAAATCTTGCAGAATTGACCAAATTCCATAAACAAGTTTATAAATTGGTTGGAACAATTTCAAATGCTGAAAGAAATATCAGTGATTACAAAGCAAAATTATCTGCATTCAAAAATGCAATAAAAGTTACCGAAGGTGCATCAACAAGTTTGTTTGAGCAAATCAAACTCGCAGAAACCAAACTTAG
>JANJUO010000326.1 GCA_024710535.1 bacterium | reverse complement strand
TAACACACAATAGATATGTAATTTCTATGACGGAAAGAATTAAATTGTTTTGGCAAATGTTTTCCCAATTTACAAAAGATAATGAAGTATGTAAAAATCTATGCAATTTATGTGTAAATATATAATAGACTTTATATAAATAAATCATTGTCAGTTAAACCAAATACTTACTTGATTTTAAAAAGATTTTAAAATTGCCGAACTCCTTCCCCCAGCCCGCAAAAGTTGGGGGAAATGAATGGAGAGTAGGAAAATGAATAGAAAAGCAATCGGTTTACATCAAAAAGCAATCGGTTTATGTTGAAAAGCAACCGGTCTAATGAAAAAAGCAACTGGTCTAAGCAAAAAAGCAACTGGTTTGTGTTAAAAAGCAACCGGTTTACGATGAAAAGCAACCGATTTACATCAAAAAGATTTCTGGAAAGGTCAAACCAGTTGATTTTTTTATAATTCCATAAGAAAAACATATATTTGCAATTGATTTTTACTTAAAATAGGAGAAACACTTTCAAAATAAACAATAGAAATATAGAAACAAATGTTGCCGAAAACGGCTACATCTCTATGGGAGCAAGAACTTACTGCCAAGACATTGGTCGCTTTCTTCAGCCCGACCCACTCTTTGAAGCATTTGCAAGGCATACGCCCTACCACTATAGTTTCAATTCCCCTCTTGTTTGGCTCGATCCAAGCGGACTGGCATCAGAAAAAAATTAATATGAACACAAAATTTTGACTTTTTGAACTTGATTATAAATAATTTTGATTTGAATTCGTTTGAATGAATAATTATGTTAATTAAGGAGTTCGTAATGAGTAATTTGATGTCATTTCCTGTTTTGGTTGAATTGGACGAGGATAATGTTTTTATTGTAAGTTGCCCTTCATTAAAGGGTTGTAGAAGTTATGGCTATACAATTGATGAAGCAATGCAAAATCTTCATGAAGTTATTGAACTTTGCTTAATGGAAAAACACTTTCAAAATAAATAAGAAAAATATAGAAACAAATGTAGCCGAAAACGGCTACATCACTATGGGAGCAAGAACTTACTGCCAAGATATTGGTCGATTTCTACATCCCGACCCACTTTTTGAAACATTTGCAAGACATACGCCATATCATTATAGTTACAATTCCCCCTCTTGTTTGGCTCGACCCAAGCGAACTTGCTCCAGAGAAGGAAAAGGAGAAGAGAGGTTAGGTTGTTTTATATATAATTTAATAATATTAAAGTCGTCACAATGTATGAATGATGTTCAATAGGAGATAAATTATGGAAAGTCGCACATATTTAGAACCGATAATTTTAGAAAAAATTAGAAATATACCTGAAGTTTTTCTGCCTGATTTGATTAATATAATTGATATTTTCAAAAATTTGTCAGTGCAAAACCACACTATTAATAATTCAGAAAATGTAAGAATGAATATTATGGATTATGCAGGTATTTGGTCAAATGTTGAAGATGTGGATTTATTTATCGAAGAAATTTACAAAAGAAGAAGTTCTTTTAATAGTAAAAGAGTAGAAATATGAAAAGTTATTTAATTGATACAGATATTTTATCTTTATTTTTAAGAAATCATTTGATTGTAGTCGAAAACTTCAAAAGATATTTTTCAGGTTCAATAAAACCACAAATATCTATTTTTACATATTATGAAATTTTGAGCGGATTAAAATATCGAGATAGTAAAAATCTATTAGATAAATTTGTTGAATTAACACAGCTTTTAAAAATTGTTAATATTTCAATGAAATCTGCTGAAATATCTGCTAATATTTATGCTGATTTGAGGGCAAAGGGAATTACTATTGATGAAGTAGATATTTTTATTTCTGGAATTTGTATAGCCGAAAATTTGACATTAATTACAAATAATGAAAAGCACTATCAAAATGTTAAAGGTTTATTTATAGAAAATTGGAGTAAATCATAATTATTATATATTGTCAAATTGTGTTCCAGTACATAATGTCTGTTCTCGAAATTTTCTTAATCTTGCTAAATTAAATGATACTGATTATGAAGTTTAGTCTAAAGGTAATTTGATAAACCTTAAGGTGTCCTAATAGATGTTGACAGATTTGATTGATAAATATGGATTAATAATTGAAGAGGATTCAAAATGAAAGAATATCATATAAATATTTTCTATAGTGAAGAAGATGGTGGTTATATAGCAGATTTTCCTGATTTGAAATTTTGCTCTGCTTTTGGCATTACTCCGCAAGAAGCTCTAAATGAAGCTTTAATTGCCAAAGAAGAATGGCTCAAATCTGCAAAATCAATGGGAAAAACTATCCCAAGACCAAAATATTTTCCTGCGATTTACAAAGTAGCGATGCTGTAATAGTAGCTTGACCCAAGCGGATTTGCTGAAATGTTTTTAAGAATATAATAATTTGTTTTTATTAAATGATTTGATTAGTTAAATTTGCAACTTAAAAAATTAAATTGTGTTAAGATTTATTAGCTGGAAATAGTTAAAAAATATGACTGACGATAAAAAAGATTTTGATAATCATAAATTTATCAACTATTGGAAAAATAGTTCAGCGGATGATTTTATAACAATGGTAACATTATTTGAGGGGAATAGATATTCTTGGAGTCTATTTGTTGGTCATTTAATGATTGAAAAGTTATTGAAAGCATTATTTGTTCAGGTTAACAATGATTTTCCTCCTCAAATTCATAATTTGCTAAGGTTAGCCGAGTTATGTAATTTGAAATTATCTGATGAAGATAAATATAATTTTGCAACAATTACAGCTTTTAATATTAATACCAGATACGATGACTATAAAATGAGTTTCCAAAAAAAATGTACTCAAGAATTTACTATTAATTGGTTTCAAAAAATTAAGGAAATTAGGGAATGGATACTATCACTTTTAATAATTTAAAAGATTATTGTAAAGAAATATCATTGTTAAATCCTAATGTTGTTGAAGCGTATTTATTTGGTTCTTTTGCAACAAATAAGCAAAGAAAATATAGTGATATAGATATAGCATTTATTATTGATAATTTGTCAGAAGAAGATAAATTTGAAACTCAAGTTAATTTATTGGTTTTGGCTTCTAAATATGATACAAGAATTGAACCACACCCAATATCATATACTGAATTTTATAGCAATAATCCATTTGCAACTGAAATTAAAAAATATGGTATAAAGTTGTTTGGAGTTGATAGTAAAAAAGTAGTGAATGTTAATTAAAAATTTCACTTTGGGAGCAAGAACTTACTGCCAGTGATAAAAAGATGATTAAAAGATTTTTCGCTTTGATATTTGCATTATAGCCACAAAACAATTCACTATTATAAAAAAAATAGTTTGAACGGATTGAATTACTTGGCTAAATTTGCATTTTTTATATTGGATTTTCATTATGAAAAGAATGATAACTTTGATTTCAATAGTAACATTTATGCTTTGTGGATGTTCGAATTCAAGTGGCGAGAATAAAATTAATCTCGATGATCTTTACAAAAATGCAGTTGCTGATGCAATTGTTTCAGATAGTAGTGAAATTGCAAATGATTTAATTGAAATAACCGAGAATAATTCGTATTTATCCTGGAAACAATATAATCAAAAAAAATATGTTTTGGCTCTCACGCTAACTCCTTATAAAGATTCTTATAAAGTGAACGATTCTACGGTTACGAGTTGGGGTGAAACTTGGGTAACGGTAGTTCCTGAGATGAGGGATTTCCTGAAAAACTATAAATATTTGAGCGATGATGATTTGCAATTGCGTGTTTTGCAACTTTTAGGTATGCCAACTTCGGATAAAGATTATGTTTTAGTGGAATTATGGGTAGATCCTGATAGTTTGTTTCGCCCAAGTCCTGACAATGAAATTAATGATAGAAAAGCCGATTTATTCTTCCCAAAAAATACATCCCAAAATTACATCAAATGGTTTAATGACAATATATTATATTCATATTTCCCGCTGGAAGGAGGAACTTCGTACCCTTGGACAAGACTTGGCTATACTTACGATTGGGCTCCTAAAGCCGATGAACAAGGACTAAGTGAATTTGTAATTAAAAAAAATACAAAGATCTATGTTCAATCAAATCAAAGATTATATGATTATATCTACAATAAATAGAATTTTATTTTTAATATTTTGATTACAATTTAATTCGTTTTTATATACATTAATTCTTACATCTAACAGTTATATTATTTATTTCTGCTGGAATTCTCGTGTTATTAATAATGCATTTGTGCGAATTTCTTCAATTAAGAATCTTCGTTTTTTTGAATATGAAATGGATAAAATTCATTTTAACCTAACAATTTCAATTCCATCAATAAACTGCTTAAATATGTTCTGAATTCCTCCATATCCTGCTTGTTCCATTTATATTCAACAGTCCATTCTGTATCTTCTGCATTCAATTTTGCCTGACGAGTAAAGAGTAATCGAGCAATATAATTGTTTTGATTTGGATTGATTAAATAATTAAAAAACGAGTAAAGCTTCATCTGAATTTCATAGTGCGATTTATATTCATCTATATCTTCCTTGCTATTCACTTGATTGGACTTCCAATCCCAAATTTCCCATTCCATATCTTCATTCATAAGATACAAGTCGAATGTGGCATTAATCAAGTCATAATCGAAAGGCAAATTATAGACAATTTCCGACTTTGAATTTGGCAGAAGTTTTTTATATTTTTGGATAATTTTGGTTTTATAAATATTTAGCGGCTCCTCCAGCATTCTTTGCTTGAGTGAATTGCTGAACTTTTTGTTTTCACTTTCAATTTTCTTAATTTCCAAATTAATTGCAATTTTCAAATCTTCATCATTGAGATTACAAAATTCGGGGATTTTTTCCATTACTTTATGAATAAATGTACCTGCAGAAAATCCCTTTGCATCTTCATCCTTTTCATTATTCAACTCATCATTTTTGAAATTATCGTTGATAGCCGAATCATCTTCTGAATTGTATGAAATTTGTTCATCATCAGGCAAACCCAAAACATAGCGATGTATATATTGGTTGCGGTCGTGCAGATAATATAATAATTTTGTTGCAGAAATATAATTTTCAAAAACGCCTGCTGTAACTTGCTCCGAAACAAGTTTTGGCATTCTCTTTTTTTCTATTTCATAAATGCTTAAATCACCAAAATAATTTCTATAATTAAGGAAATTTATATTGTAATCGAAAGGGTAATGCTGTTTTTCATTATTTATCAAAAAATCCAAACCGGACTGAATATGGTATTCATACTTGAATTCTGCCTCAGGGATATTGTTGCTCGCAATGCCTAAGCCCTCAAGAATTAGTTTTAATTGTTTTTGAGGGGCACTCAGACTCCCATCCTTTTTCTTTTTGATTGACGCAGATATTAGAAGGTGCTCTTTTGCCCTTGTCATTGCAACGTATAAAATTCTCTTTTCCTCTGCAATATCTGATAATTTTTGAAATTGCGAGGCAAGCTCGAAATTATGAAGTGCAATTTCGTCAGTTTTTCCTTCTGCATTTGTTACAGGAAATCTGAAACTAATACCAAATTGTGGCTCAATGTAGAAACTATTAGCTCGCGGTCCTTTGGTATTTGTATGGCTAAGAATCACAATTGGAAATTCCAAACCCTTTGCCGCATGAATGGTCATTATATTTACAACATTTTCTCCGGTAATGAATGCCGCTTCGGATTCGGATGTATCATCAGAAAGAATTTCCAAATCACTTATAAAATCATATAAATTTTTGAATCCTTTCTCTTCGTAAGTTCTTGCAATTGCGATAAGTTTATTGATATTAGCAATAATTTGCTCGGCAGAATTACTTTTTTGATAAATACCATAGAGCTCGCTTTTATTGATCATTTTGTAAAGCAGATGAACAAGTGGCACACGAAGAGCAATTTCAAGAATTTCTTTAAGAATATTAAAAGCATTTATTCTGTAATCGAATTCATTTGTTTTCTCTATTGAATTAATAAAAATATTGAATTTATCCCAGTAACTATTTGCTTTTTGAAGTGAAATCAAAAGCAAATCAGTATCATTAAATCCAAAAAATGGTGATTTCAGCAATGATACAAAAGCCAAATCATCATTATTATTTTGGATAAATTTCAGATAATTCAAAATGTCAGCAATTTCCTGCTGTGCATAGAATCCTGATCCGCTATGCAATTTGAAAGGAATTTTATATTTCAAAAATTCATTTGTAATGCTTTTGAAACCACTTTTTGTTCGAGATAAAATTGCAATATCACCAAATTCTGCTTTTTTATATTCACCATTTTTATAAACACAATAGTTGGGATTGCCGCCAACGGCATCCATTATGAATTTAGCAATCATCACTGCTTCATCATAATCGTATTCTTCTTCGCTATTATCGCTTGAATCTATATTCTCGTCAATGATTTCGTTTCCTGTATTCTTCTCTTTGTAGGCAATTAAATTCATAAGAAAAGAAATTGAGCCAAAATCATAAGTAGCTTTTTTATCAATCAATTCATTGTAAAGGCTTGTAAATCTGGAAGTATCTTTGGCGAAAATCAAAGGACTGTATTTCACTTCAAATTGCGTTAGTTCATCAAATTCGGATTTGTTGCTTCCAGCATTTGCAAATTCCATAATGCTTCCGCAAACTTTATTCACAAATGTTGCAACTATTGGATTAAGTCTGAAAGAGGCAGAAAGTGTGATGTCACCAAGAGATTCAGATTCATTTGTATCAATTAAATTGCTATTAAATGGGATATTTTTTGCTAATTTATTATTATCTATCATATATTGATTTGCTGAACGAATATTTCTTGTGGCTTCTTTGAATACTCGCACATCGGCAGAGCGGAAGGCATAAATACTCTGTTTGGAATCACCAACTATAAATAAATTTATATCATCTTCAATTTTTGGATCAACCAATTTCGGACACAATTTTTTCAGCAAATTATATTGCAATGGATTTGTATCTTGAAATTCATCCACCAAAATATAATCAATTTGTGATTTGATTTGAGCAAGAGCATTTTCATTGTTCAGCAAATTATCCACTTTTAGAATCATATCATTGAAATCAAGGTAACCCGCTTCTTTTTTTGCTTCGGATGTAACTTGATAAATTTCGTCGATAAGTCCAAACAAAATTCTACTGCATTTCACCGATTCTTTAAGTTCATCTTCGTAATTAAGCAAAGTTGTATATCTTTGGATTTTCTCCATCTCTTTTTTGAAATCATCACTCGAAAATGTGCTGAATTCATCAAAAACTTCGGTTTTGAAATTCTTCCTTGAAACCTTTCGGTTCATTATATCGTTGAATTTTTCATAAAAATCAGCCAAATTTTCTGCGGTATTCATTGGAAAGTTCTGTAAATTTTGTAGATTTTCCAGATGCTCTGCATATTGAATTTGGGCTTTATCGCTTGGCAAATCTCCAATTTTATTTTCTGCAGATTTTAATGCTTTCGAAAACAATGTATTTATCATATTTTCAGCAATTGCCACAATTTTTGAAGTATAAAATTGGCAAATATCTTCATCAGATTGAGCATAAAAATCACGGATTGCATTCAGATTTTCCGCTTCATTCAATCCTTTTCTTATAATTTCATCAACTAAGTTTCTATTTAAATATTCATACAAATAAAATAATTCCGATTTCAAAGCCGAATTTTCAAATCTTGATTCGAATACTTCAAGAATTGAATCATTATAAAGAATTACTTCCTCTGCCTTGCCCAATTCTGTAAATGTAGGCAAAACCCCAGATTCAATAGGATAATCTCTAAGCAAAGAAGAGGCAAAACTATGAATGGTGCTAATTTTTGCATAAATAAGATTCTCGCGAATTTTTTTAAGTTTGCGAAGCGATTTTGCATCGCTTGCAATTTTGATTTCTTGCTCTATACGTTTTACAACTTTAGCAAGCATTTCGCTTGCCGCTTTTCTTGTAAAAGTTATTGCAACCACTTTTCTGCCGTCAATTGCTTCTTCGTTATCGCCATTAAATAGAATATTAAAATATCTATCTACCAACACATGGGTTTTGCCCGAGCCGGCATTTGCGGTTACGGAAATATATCTATCTGTGGTTAATGCAAGAGATTGTTCGCGAGTATAATTCATAGTTTATTTAAATTTATTTGTATTTATGATAATTTAATTAAAATAGTTTTGTCAAGTCAATTTTTTTTCGTAATTTTGAATTCTAAAATATCGCGGGGTGGAGCAATTGGTAGCTCGTCGGGCTCATAACCCGAAGGTTTCAGGTTCAAGTCCTGACCCCGCTACAAATTCCTTAAAATTTTCCCCTTGTTAATCTGATATAAAATTCATAAAGTCTTTTTCTTTTCCAAAGAGAATAAGTATATCAT
>JANJUO010000289.1 GCA_024710535.1 bacterium | reverse complement strand
TCCATTACACACATGAGCACTGGATTTGTCCAGCTTTCAGAATCGCTCGATGGACGATCAACCCTTTAAAAACATAGACTTAGAGTTGTTCCATGGAGGTTGATAGACGCCAGTAGACCTCAATCGTAGTTATCGATCATTAGCAGCATATCGCGGCTATCCTTATGTTCCGCAATGGAACCTGTTTGACTGTCTTGCTTGGATACCCCCTTGGATACCCCCTTTTTCGATTGGTACCCTGCGGCCGATGGCCTGGAACCGAATGCAAGAAAGCCGTCATTGTCGCCCATAACGGCCCCGGCTCAAACGTCATTACCCGCCGAATCCGACGCCCTCGCGCGCGCGGAATGTTCTTTCTAGACCGGCAAGATTGCCCGTTTATCTGTTTTTTGTCTGATGGCAGACCCAACGCCCTCGCGCGCGCGTACTGCTCGCGCGATCAAGTGCTAAGACTTCCTCTTGACCTCCGACGCCCTCGCGCGCGTAGCCCGTTTGCTCGGTCACACGATGTTACCGAGGTGCCGATTCCCCAAACCCTCGCGCGCGCGTTCTTCCAGTCACCCTTGCCGAAACCTTTCCATCGGTCACCGAAGCCCTCGCGCGCGTACTGTTCGGCAACCCTAGCCGAAACCTCGCTGTCGCCCCAAGCCCTTGCGCGCGCGGAATGATCTGACAGCCAATCAATTCAAGCCGGGAATCTTCAGCCTCAGCCGCCGTGCCATGCCCAGCAGTGAAGCATTCGAATGGGCATTGGCGCGCCTGGAGTCTCGTCAGCGCGGCTGAACCACGCATCGCCCTGCTTGTCCAGATTGACAGCGGATGACTTGCAGATCATCCTGCTGCTGACGGCAGCAAGAAGGCTGAATGTTTGGGGCGTTTGTCCCCTTGGATTAACAGCTTCCCTGTCGTCGCCTCTTTGGCGGCATCAAATGCCACCCTCATGCCGGCCACAGCAATCAAATTCGGATTTAGCACAGGACTATGTGCGACTCAATCGCGGGTGATCTTGAAACCTGGAACTCGCGGCAAGAACTTGCAACTCGGCGCGCCAAGTCAGACAATGATCCAAGAGCCGCAACCTCTTCACCACGAGAACGTATAGGGGTGGGTGAGCGTAGGCCGGGAAGCGTCGCACTCCGCCCCCCGGTTCACCGGCTCTACTAATTTTGCCCTCCTGTCTACATTTCGATTACCCAGTTCGCCGGGTACTGTCTTGTGTGCAGGTTGGATGAATCAGTGCCGGCACTGCCCCCCACCGCGCGAGTTCAGACCGATGAGCGATCTAGACGAAAATATTTCCGCCCTCGAAAACGTGCTATCCGCCGACACCGTGGCGGAAAAGAGAAGGCTGAAGGAGCTTACGAGGCCGCGTATGTGCTTGACGCTCGACCTCCAGGAAAACTCGCCACAGGATGGGGAGCCAGGGTCAGGGGTTTCCGTGTCCGTGTTGATGGAAAGACTTTTGGATTCTTCGGCGGAGTCTGCCTGTCAGGTAATCCCGCTACCCAAGCCACCATCAACCTGAACGAGACGGCGCATCGCCACACCTTGCCAGCGCCATTCCGCCAACAGGTCGGACACCAGGGATGGCGATTCTCCGAACAGCTTGTGGGGGCTATCAGATTGCTTTTGGCCCCCTGCCCTTCTAGTATTGAATTGTTCTGTTTGGTTCCTCTGCCCGATGCGGGACGGTTGCGACGATTCTTGACCGTCTGACAGCGTGGAGGCTCCGGGTTGTCGCGGCTCGTTCATGGGGAAGGTTAGGCGCCCCATCCAGACAGAATTCCCCATACGGCTTTCCCTACCCGACTCATAGAAGCGATTGAGTCAAAATACTCGTCCTCGACATACCTCGTTTGTCGGCATATATTGATCGAACTCGATTAGTATTTGCCAGCAACCAATGATTAGCTGCCGTTTGTCCACCATCCTCGGAGCCAAGCGGCTCAAAGTGTCCGACGTGTGCCGGGGCACCGGCATCGCGCGCGCCACGCTGGATCGCTACTACTACGACCGGGTCAACAGCTTCGACCGCATCGTGTTAGGCAAGCTGTGCCAGTTCCTTCAGGTCAAACCGGGCGACCTGCTGGTGCTGGTGGATCAGGGCGACTTGTTCGCGCCACAGGATCAGGGAGACAAGGGGGCATCGTGACCGAACGGGAACTCAAGCTGCTGCTGGATGCGCGTGCCCTCAAACAGGTGCAGGTTCACTACGCCGTGATGTCGCAGGGCTACATGATCGTGGCCGACGGCAAGGCGCTGGAAACCGGCAAGCGGGAAACGCGGGAATTCAAGACGCTGGATGCGGCGGCGAAACTGCTGTTCAAGCTCGGCATCGCGGATTTTGGCGTCAGGCTGCGCACGTCCGCATGATGTGCTGTGCAGTAAGCGGCACGAGGGACCGACTATCCCGTTCTTTCCCCCTCAACAATGCGCAGGGACCATATAATGCTAAAAGATTCATTGGTCGATCCTATGGAACTACCCGAACCGCTTCGAACGGAGGCGATCGAATATCTGCTGAAGCGGGACGAAGACTGAAACCCCCTTGGCCGCGACCAGTGCGTGCGTGAATCCTCGGGAGACAGGATCAACAGGCTGCCCCATGAATCAGAACGATAACGTCCGCGCCTTCGCCCGCTTCGACCACATCGACTTGAGGATTGAATTGCTTGGCCCCTATCCGGCCGAGTGTGACGATGAGCCGCCATCGTTTCTGATCACCCAAGCCATCTACATCAACGGCGAAAACCTCGCGCCGGAAAATCCCATCGACCTCGTGCATCTGTGCAAGAGTTGCCAACTGGGTGGCGAATTCTTCATCGTCACCTGCGGCTGCGGCAATGCCGGTTGTGGCGGGGTCGACGATGGCATTCGTGTCACCCATCTGG
>JANJUO010000269.1 GCA_024710535.1 bacterium | reverse complement strand
TGGCAAAGAAACCATGCTGGAAAATATTTGGAGATCAACTCTGACTTACCATGTCGGGGTGGCATATTTACTATTAATTTATTGAATTTTCCAAAAATCATTTCCATCAAATATTTATCAATTTCTTTGATATGGTTGGGCTGTTTGAATTTACCTTTTGTTATAAATGATGCAAATTTTGCCGGAGAACAGCAAAAATTTTCAATTGCTAAATTATTCAATACTGGTAATTCTATCTTCATAATCTAATATGTATCTTAAAAAAATGCAAATTCGCAAAAATAAATCAAATTAAAATTCAATAATTGAAAATATATTTTTGTATTAAATAAAAATATTATTAATTTTGTAGTTCTTTGAAATTAAAAGTTACATAAAGGTTATAAAAATGTTTACTTTAATGATTATAATATTGCTTTTTCTTGCAATTGCATTGATTGGAATAGTGCTTCTACAGCCTGGCAAAGGCGACATGATTTCAGGCATGAGTGGCTTGGGTGGAGCATTTTCGAACGTTCTTGGCTCAAGAAGAGCGGCAGATATGTTATCAAAAATCACTATTGGGCTTGCTGGCGTGATAATGATATTATCATTAGTCACAAATAAATTCTTCTTGGATACGGATGTTGCAAGTGGTCCAAAACCAATGATCGAAGGCGAAAGAGTGCCATCTTCAACTCCACAGACACCTTTTACTGCTCCTGCCCAAACACAACCGGCTCAAGAGCAGAAACAAGATGCCTCTGCTGAAGAAAAAAAATAAGCAATGAAATTTAAAATTTATTTCCCTTTTTGAATGAAAATCATTCGAAAAGGGGATTTTTTTTATGAAATATTCATTTCATCAAGAATCATATTTAAAATATCAATAAAGTGGTATTTGAAGAATAAATAATTTTTGATTGATTAAAATTTTAAAACATAATTTTTCCAAATATTAATAATCTTGATGTAATATTGAAGTAGTTTGTTTATGTTATTCAAAAATAATCTAATATGAATAATAGATTTGAGATTCATTCAGATAGCACTAATATATTTATTTCAATTGCAGTTAGGTCGAAATTAATTGGTATTGTGTTACTTTCATTCATGATTTTTGTTGTTTTGGCAGCTTTTATATTAATTATTTCGATGTTAGAATTAAGAGGTAAAGATTATATTCCGTTTTTCACACTTTTATCTTTATATTTATTCTTTGGGCTTAAATATCTATTATGGAATATTTTTGGAATTGAAAACCTAATAATAAATACCAAATCAATTAGTTATTATTATGATTATGGTTTTTTTAGGTCTCGAACAAAAACAATTATATTTTATTCCCTTGGAACTGAAATTTCACTTTTTAAAAATGAAGAAGGTGAAGAAATGGGTTCAATACACTTTTACAATTTCAATCAAGAAAGTAATTTGCCTGAATTAATTCACAAATCAACAGTATTACTTACAGAGGAACAACTTAAAGAGATTGAAGAAAGATTATATAACCTATTTGAAAATGAATATTTTGAAAATATTGGATTCAAAGGATTTTCATTAAATTGAAATGAATTAAAAAAGTATATTCTGACATTAGATAAAAGTGACCTCAGTATTTTTACAAGTATATAATTATTCTGTTCTTTTGTGTAAAAGATTCCCTAAAAATTCAGTATAGATTCCCTGCTTGTAACAGGGAAATTTCACATTTGTTCCAGAGGCTGTCTAATAAGTAAGTTTTGCAATAGATTATGTCAAACAAGGATGTTTGACCTACTATATTTATAAAGACTTAGTAGCACAAGCATCCCTGCTTGTTGCTGGAATTAATGCTTATTAGACACTATATAATAACACACATTCAACTCCTACGGAGTTGTGGTGCTGGGCGTTATTTATTATTACAAACATTTATTCCCTATCGGGAATTTCAAGGAATTTTATTGATTTTCCTTATGCATTCAATTATCAAACATTCAAATTGAAAGAAAGAGTAAATATTTTTGATGTAGCTGAGTAGTTACAAATTATTTTCATTAATAAATTAAAATTAATTTGTTAATTTGTTAATTTTTTGTAAATTTATATGTGTAGAAATTCGTTTTTATTATACAATTTGAAAATATGGTTTCACAATATTTGGAGATGATATGTCCGCATTAGTTTTGAATATCCATCACGCTACACCTGAAGTTACAAAAATACAGAAAGTTGTAACAGCATTGGCTGAAGGTGCAGTAATTCTTTATCCAAACGATACGCAATTCACCCTTGGTTGCGCCCTATCAAACAAAGAAGCAATTAGCAGAATCAGGGCAATCAGACAAATTTCAGAAGATCACCACATGACATTTTTGTGCGATTCTTTATCAAACATTTCAGACTACGCTAAAGTCAATAACGAAGCATATAAACTTATTAAAAGATTAATACCGGGTCCTTATACTTTTATTCTTCCTGCTTCGAAGAATGTGCCAAGGTTTGCTCAAAATCCCAAAAGACAAACCGCAGGTATTCGCGTTCCCCAAAGTACTTTATCTCAAGCATTGCTTAAGTCTATGGGAAATCCTCTTATTGCTGTTTCTGCAAAATTAAAAGACAAACCTGAAATTACAGATCCGGAAGACATAATTGCAGCATTTTCGAAATTAGTTGATATTGTTGTTACATCTGATGAATATTATTTCACAGGCGAATCCACAATTATCGATATGACAACCGATGTATATGAAATTGCAAGAGAAGGTGCCGGAATGGACAAGGTTAGCGATTTTATAAATGTGGAATAAAAAATAACTCATACAAAAAAACCTTCCCGTTTATCAGGAAGGTTTTTTATTTTATTGATTTTTTCTACTGAAAAATATTATTCCCGGATAAAGTTGCTCAACAATAATCTCAGGAACTTCCATTATTTTTTCTTTCTTTTTTCGAATATCTTTTGCTTGATAATTTGGGTCCGGCAATTTAAATTCAGCATCATAAATATATGCACTAATTACCACTCGAGAGCCATCAACAATAAAAAATCCTGAAACCACATATTTTGCATTTAAATTATGAACTGCCTTCCAAACATCAGTTTCATACTGAGGATTTGATGGGTCTAAATTCATTTCCGCTGTCAATGCCTCAATTGAGTCAATCGGTACAATTCTAAAGTAATTTTCGTCAGGATCTTGCTGCTTGAGAAGTTTGGCAACAGAATCCTGTAGCTGAAAGCACCATTTGGAATATTCCAAAGGTCCATCCATATTCTGGAAAGGCAATACGGCTATTCTTGTTTGCGAATAAGCACTTGTGGCAAACAAAAGCATCATAGCAAAAAACATAATTCGCAAAAAAATCGTTTTCATATCAATCACCATTTATATACAATAAACTGCTTATATACTATATCGGATTATTGTCGAGAAAAGTTTTGATTTCTGCAAAAGATTTTTTAATAGGAACACCCATTTCTGTAACAGTTGCCCAATCATTTTCCTTGCAAACTGCCATTAATTTTATTCCCATATCACCAAGGTCATTCAAACCAAACTGATAGCAGGAACCTTTTAATGTATGCGCCAATCTATACATATCGGTTGCATTCTTCTCGGCTATATACAAATCATATTTTTCATCAAGTTCTCTTACCCAATCATCAACAAATTCGGGTAACAACTCTCTAATAAACTCATCTTCAGGAAGAATCATAACTTTCCCTATAAAAAATAATTTAGACAAATAAACAAATCAAGGGAAATCTGTAAGCCGAATTCTGTCTTACAATTCAAAGAATTGCGAGGCAATTATTTATCTTGACTTAATGTTGCCATTAAGTTCTATGCAACCTACCCAAACACTCGGCATAAAGCCACTGTGGTATGCAGTAAAAGTGTTTATACTTGGTCTTGCTCCACACGGGGTTTGCCCGGCAAATGATGTTACCATCACTTCCGGTGGTCTCTTACACCACCATTTCACCCTTACCTCCAGACGAAACATAGTTTCCGGATAGGCGGTTTACTTTCTGTTGCACTTTCCGCCGGCTTATATCCAGAGGATTTTTCGCCGCCTTGGCGTTACCAAGCGTGTCATACCAATGGAGTTCGGACTTTCCTCAGTAATAAATTACCGCAATTGCCCAATTTCCCTAAATTTAAATTTACAAAGAACAAATTTATTTCTGCTAATATACGAATTTCAATTTAATAAATTTAAACAACATCTACAAATATTTCTTCAGGAATTAATATTCTTCCACAACCTTCACAGTAATGCAAGGTATCCTGATTTGTACGAATATTCACAATAATTTGTGGTGGTAGTGAACTAAAGCATCCCGAGCAACTATTTTTTTTGATAGAAACAGCTGCATCTTTATGAAATACTCTAATACGCTCATATTCTGGATATGCTCTACCTTTCAAGTCATCTGCATATTTATCTCTGATTTTGCCCAATCGCAACAATTCATCTTGTTGGATTTCTTTTAAATGCTTGATTTCTTCTATTTTATCATCCATATCTACTTTGGCAACATCGCGTTCTCTGATTTGCTCTTCAAGAATTTTTTTGATATTATCTTCTTTTACGCCTTCGGAACGCAATTTATCAGATAATTTCTCGTGCTCATTTTTGATGTGAGCAATTTCATTGGTAATTGCGTCAAATTCACGATTATTTTTGATTTGAAATTGTTTTTGGGCTAATTTTTCTTCTTTGTCTTTCAAATCAACAAGAATAAATTTCGCTTGAGCACAGAATTTCTTAATTTCATTCAAAATGCCTTGTGTTTCCTCAACAATCTCTACTTTCTCTTTGTACACATTTTCTTTTCTTCTTAACTGCTCCGGCAAATCGCCAAAATCTTCATTCAATTCATCAAGTCTTTCGTCAATTTGAGCAATTGCGGCAATTTTGTAAAGTTGTGTTTCCATTAATTATAAACCCTTTTGATTATTTAAATAATATATTTGTTTCATTTTTAATTCTTCATTTGGAAAATACTCAACCGGATTTGTTAATTCTACATTCAGATATAATTTAACTTCTTCATTAACAAGTAGATTATCGAGTATTAATTTAAGATTTTCGGGAACAAATTGCTCCATTTCATAATGCCCAATATCAAAAAGAGATAATTTCCCTTTTAATCTATGGAAAGAATGATATGTAACATCTGCTGTAATAAAAGCATCGCAATCGGTTTTCAAGACATCGGAGATAAATGAACTGCCCGAACCACATACAATTGCAATTTTTTTCAAAAGATGAGATTTCCCATACGTATATTTCACAGGTGAATTTGTTTTGTCGAATAATAATTTTGCAAGATCTGTATGCGAAATAGGAATATCAAATTTTCCAATTATTCCCATTCCCTTGTTATTATAATCATTATTTTTAATTAAAAATTCTAAATTTCTCAAGCCCAACAATTCCGCAAATACTTTATTTGTGCCATTGTGATGAACATCAAAATTGGTATGAATTGTAATTTGTGAAATATCGTTTTTGATTAGTCTGGTTGTGAGTTTTCCAACTCTTTCTTCGTCAACAATTTCAGTTAAGGCACTAAATATAAGTGGATGAAATGAAATAATACAATCGCAACCCAGTTTTACAGCCGAATCAATTACCTCATCGTTGAGCTCCAAAGCAATCAAAATATTATTGATCTCTTTATTTCCGCTTTGGATTCGAAGCCCTACTGGATCGCCTTTTAGAGCACTTCCGCCCGGGAACTCCGACTCGATGACTTCTATTAATTTAGATAAAAGCATCGCGATCTTATTTTTAAGATAAATAAATCTTTTTGGTAAATTGCTTTATACCAAAATGTAAAAATACGAAAAAAAAATTTAATACAATTTTTTCAATCACATAACCGTTAAATAATTTTAAAAAAAATTTATTTTTTTTATTTTTGTCTTGTATTTTGAGGATCGAATGAGATTTTATCTGTATTTTGCAATTTTGATTTTGATTTCTATGAATATTTTTGCTCAATTAAAGGGCAGAGAAGAAAAAGAATTCAATAAGGATACTGTATTTATTTTTGAATCTCCACGCCCATTGATTACTTATAACGATCAAAAGAAAT